>NZ_DBHIXN010000087.1:0-5114 GCF_057270615.1 Leptotrichia sp. | reverse complement strand
CGTTTTTTGTCAAGTATTTTTTTGTATAGATGTCAAACATTTGTTACAAAAATATATTAAAAAAAATATTTCTTTCCTAATGTAGCTTTAACCTAATGATTTTGCTTGTACTCTTTTAATACTTCATTTGGACTCTTAAAGCCTAGTACTTTTCTTGATATGTTGTTGTATTATGTACGGCTGTAGCCTTCCTTTATTGCTTTGACATAAACTTCTGCCAGCCCTTCATAGCCAAATTTCCTGTATTTTTTCATAACCAGTTCTATTTCTTCTTGCGTGTGCTGGTTTGGGTGGCTCTTAGGTCTTCTGCTTTTTGGCAGAAGAGACTGGACTGTGCCGTCGTATCTGTCTCTCCAACGTTTTATCTGCTGACGTGATGTCTTATACTTCACTGCTGCCTTTGAATTATTATTATGTTTTATTGCATACGCAATTGCCCGTTGACGAACACGGTATATTTCTGATATACTACTCATATGAAAGGTTTCTCCTTAATGTGGTTTTGGTTGGCTTACATTATATCAGAAACCTTTCTTTTTTTGTATATTCTTGTCACATATGTATTATCTCACAACAATAAGAAATTATTTTTTTTATTTTATTAAATAAATTATTTCTCAAAATTCAAAAGCTCCATCAATTCCTTTTCATCCATCTCAAAAATCTCTTTTGAATCCTTATTATTATTTTCATTATTTTTTCCTAAAATATTTTCACTTAAAGTTCGCTTATTTTCCTGAATTTTTATTATTTTTTCCTCAATTGTTCCTTCTGTTATAAGTTTAATGACTTGAACACTCTTTTTCTGACCGATTCTGTGGGCTCTATCGCTTGCCTGATTTTCTACGGCAAAATTCCACCACGGATCATAGTGAATTACAACATCTGCTCCAACTAAATTTAGTCCTGTTCCTCCAGCTTTTAGCGAAATTAAGACAACTTGCCCTTCGCCTGAATTGAATTTTTTAGAAATTTCCATTCTTTCTTTGGACTTTACACTTCCATCAATGTAAAAATATTCTACTTTTTCTTTTTCCAATTCTTCCTTTATTTCTTCCAATGTTCCTAAAAATTGTGAAAATATAAGTATTCTATGTCCATTTGATAAAATATCAGGCATTAATTCCTTTAACAACTCAATTTTAGCAACTTCCCCAGTATAATTTTCATCAAATAATTGTGGTGAATTACAAATTTGCCGTAATTTTGTCAAAATTGCCAAAACTTTTAAATTGTTATTTTCCTCCTTGTCAAATCCCCTAAGCTCCTTCTTCGCCCTTTTAACATAAGCCATATACAGCTTTTTTTGCTCTTTGCTCAATTCTACAATCATATTATTTTCAACTTTTTCAGGCAATTCTGTCAGCACTTCATTTTTTGTTCTTCGCAGAATAAATGGAGAAACTATATTTTTCAAATTAAATATTTTTTTTGAATCTGGATTATTTAATGAATTTTTATATTTTTTTCTAAATTTTGTTATGTTATCAAGATAACCAGGCAAAATAAAGTCAAAAATTGACCAAAGTTCCATAATGCTATTTTCAATCGGAGTTCCTGTCAAAGCAAAGTTTACAGCACTTTCTAACTTGCCTGTCGCTTTTTTTACAAGAGAAGATACATTTTTTATATTTTGTGCTTCATCCAATATCGCCACATCAAATTTTTTATCCTTATAATTTTTCACATCATTTCTAAAAGTCTGATAAGTCGTTATTAAAATTCCTCTTTCTGTTTTTTCAATCAATTCTTTCCTTGTTTCAGCATTCCCTTCTACAAGAATCGGCTTTATATACGAAAATTTATAAAATTCCTCCTTCCAGTTATGCAAAAGTGAAGTTGGAACAATAATTATCCCAAGCAAATCTTCATTTTCCAGCTGAATTTCCGAAATAAGCGAAATTGCCTGCAAAGTTTTCCCAAGCCCCATATCATCTGCCAAAACTCCGCCAAATCCAATGTCATACATATTTTTAAGCCAATTAAACCCAATTTGCTGATATGGAAATAATTTTACCTTTATATTTAATGGCTCCTTATTTTCACGTTTTCTTATTTTCTGAAAAAGCTGCTTAAATTCCTCAATTTCATTCAATTCCTTGTTAATACTGCTAGAAACCTGTGCCAGCTGCAATGCCTTTATTTTAGAAATTTTATTTTCACCAATTCTCAAATCGTTCATTGCATCAACAATTCCGACCATTTCTTCAGTGCTCCTATTGGCAATTTTCACAAGTTCACCGCTTGACAATGTCACAAATTTCTCTTCATTTCTTACCGATTCCAGAACTGTTTCAACATCTCTTACATCAATTCCCTCAATATTGAAATTTACACTAAAAAGTTCATTTCCAGCAGATCTTATATTAACATCCACACCAATTTTACGAACTTTTTTTATTTTATCACTCACATTAATATTTACCTCTTCAGAATACTTTTCATCAATAATGTCAGCTACTGCTAAAAATTCACTTTTATCAATTGATAGTACAATATCATCTGATTTTAACTGTTTTGTTCTAAATCCAACATAAGTTCTATACTCTGAATCAACAATCTGGGCATCTGCATATTTTTGAAAATCTTCAGAAATCTCCTTTTGAAGATTTTTATTTTTCTTAGGAATAAAATATTCATTATCTGTCTGAATACTTTCCTCAAGGCAGGAAATTGTTACTTGAAGCTTATTTTTCCCATTGCCTTCCTCTACAAAAATATTTACTGTTCCATACTTTTCCGTTATCTTAGCAATTGGAATTTCATATTTTAAAAGTATTTCTTTTATTTCATTAAACAGCTTTCCTGATACTTCATTCAGATATTCTGTCCCCTTCTTAGTTCCCTCTGTAAGAGCATTTATTATTTCCCACTCTGCATCACTCATTTTATGAAATTTTTCAATATTTGACACACCGTTTTTTAAGGTAAAATAACGACTTGCTGATGATAAAACTACAAAATCCCTTAGAATTATTTTCTCTTTTCCAAATTTATCTTTTTGAAACGCAAATATTGGCTCGTATTCTCCAGTCACATAAATTGTCTTGCTGCCAGATCTTATCGTCTTTTTATTTTCTATGGCTGAAAATATCTGTTCTGCCAGCATTGGATTCATCATTTCACCTTGCGGATTTCCATAATAATAATAATTATTATTAAAATTCATTCCAAACTCATTTTTTTTCTTAAAATAGTTGCTAAGGTTTTCTATCACCTTTTTATCTGTTTCATTAAAATAATGCAAATCTGGATTATAAATATTTTTTTTAGTAACTTCATAAAACTGCTCATTTTCTACTGAATAAATAAAAGACTCTAAATCCTTTATGTAATTTAAACTTTTTTCTCCTGCCTTTACTCTTAACGCTGATACTGTAGATGATAATTGCTCTATTTCAAGTGCCAGCTTATACTCGTTTTTTTCTGAATCTGGAATTTTAGTTTTATCAATTCTTTTTTTTAATTTTTCCAGCTTTTCCCTAAATTCTTTAATTTTTTCTTCTTCAATCTTCTCATAAATATTTTCTTTTTCTTCTCTTAAAAATTTTTTAGCTTCCTTAAAAATTTCATCATACTCTTCATCTTTTGCAATTTTCATACGATTACTGCTATTCTTATCTTCTTTTTCTCTTTTAAATTCCCTATTTTCCTTAAAATAAATATTTCCAGCCTTAATTTCAGCATCCGCAGCCATCCCAGTTGCAATAATATGCTTGCAAGGTTTTTTTGTATCTTTAAAGTTGGGACAATCACAACTATATATAATTCTATTATCTGACTTTCCATCTTCATAAAAATAAGTTATACTAACATTATAAACATTTTTATAATTCCCATCAACTTGTGATTCCACCACTATTTTATCATCTTTTTTCATAAACATCATTAATTTTACTTTTTGCTTATTAAAATACTCAACTCCCCTATCCACAATAGACAAAGAAGTTAATTTTCTCAATCTGTCAAATATTCTTTCCAACTTTTACTTTCCTTTCAAAAAATATTCTCAATTTATACTATACTCGAACCCATTTAAGATTAAACTATTAAAGATCATATAAACTTAGGGTTTGAGTAAAATAGTCATAGCTTTTGAGTTTAGTTTTAAATCAGTTTTGCTATAAATATTATCTTACCAAAGAATTTGCATTTTTTCAACAAAAAAACAGCAAAACCGAAATCTTGCTGTAATTTTAAAATATTTTATTAAGTTTGAACAAATAATTTTCCATCTTTTATAAACATATTTTTTACTTTGACTTTTTTATCATTGTCATAAGTATAAACTTCGTTAGTTTCCAAATAATTTGAAACGAGTGATTTTATAGATTGTGCCATAACTGAATCATCTATTTTATTACCCTTTTCATCAGTAATTTTAGTAATGTCCAAGTCCACTAAATAAAGTTTATTTGTTTTTGGATCAAATTTTACTTGACTGTTTAAAAATATCGATCCTCTAGCTTTTCCTGCCAAAAGTGAAACATCATAATCAGCCGAAAAATAAAGTCTATCTCCTTTAAAATTCATCACAGGACTTTTAAGCCCAACTTTTCCCAGCAAAAAATTCTTTTCAATTGGAAATTTTTTGTTCAATTCCTTAGTAATCATAGAATCTGGCACTCTAAATGTCTTATTTGCCAAAAAATCACAAGAAATTATTCCAAACACCGTTATAATAATAACTAGCGCTATTTTAAAAAACCAATTTCTTTTTCTCATAACCAATCTCATTCTCCTTTTCTTTTTTGTACTTTAGTCATTAAAAATAATATTTTTAAACTTTAGATGACTAAAACTATTCTAATTAATCATACAAAATATTATTTATTATTTCATATTTTTAAAATTAGTTTTATCTTTTAAATCCAAAATTTTATTTTATTTACTGACTATTTGATAAAATTTACTATTATCACTTGCTACAAAATTCCATCAAGAATCTTTTTTTAAATACTTCTTTAAAAATTTCCCAGTCCAAGACCCTTCATTCCCTGCAATTTCTTCAGGAGTCCCTTCTGCAATAATCTGTCCACCTTTGTAACCACCTTCAGGTCCTATATCAATAATGTGATCCGCAACCTTGATTACATCCAAATTATGCTCAATTA
>NZ_DBHIXN010000086.1:0-5342 GCF_057270615.1 Leptotrichia sp. | reverse complement strand
AGCAAAAGCAGATACTTCCCAAGAAGCTCCCGTTTCTAAAAGCGGGAGTAGTTCAAAAAATAAATAAAATAAAGAGAGAAGGGAAAAAATGAATAAAATTGCATTGGTTGTAGATGATGCATCGTATATTAGAGAAGATATAAAAGATATTCTTGAAGAAAAAGGATATAAGGTATACGAAGCAAGTGATGGATTAGAAGCTGTAGAAATGTATAAAAAGGTAAGGCCTTCAGTTGTAACGATGGATATAAATATGCCAAGAATGCACGGATTAAAAGCTGCACAAATCATTACAGATTTTGATAAAGAAGCAAAAATTATGATTTGCAGCACAATGGTTATGTTTCCTAATTATATGAAAATGGGAAAAGAAGCAGGAGCAAAGGCATTTTTATCAAAGCCTTTTAATGAAGTAGAATTTATGAATGAATTTTCAAAATTATTTTCATAAAAATTATTGAAGTGTAATAACGAGTAATTTTAAAAGCAATAAAGTTAAAAGATACCATAGTAATTAGATTTTGACAAAAATATAATGAGAGAAGGAGAAAATAAAATGTTTAAAGCTGTTATAAGTGACTTGGATGGCACACTTTTGAATGCAGAACATAAAGTAGGTGAATTTACTAGAGAAACAGTAAAACTATTATTAAAAAAAGGGATAAAGTTTTATATTGCAACTGGAAGAAATTATTTAGGAGCAAAAGAAGCTATGGATGAGCTTGGAATAAAAGTTCCGCTTATTACTTCGCATGGATCTGCTGCTTTTGATGAAAATGGAAATGAGATTTTTTCAAATAGACTAAAAAGAGAATATTTAGATAAAGTTTTGGATATTGATTACAAGTCGTTTGGAAAAGATATAATTATAACAGGATATTCAGGACCAAACTGGTTTGTTACTGAAGATTTGAGAGAATATTTTTATAATAAAAAGCCTGACAGAACTAGATATCCAAAACAGATTACTCCTGAAGAGTTTAGAAAACATGATTTTGCAAAAATATTTTTTCTTGGAGAAAAACATAGTGAGCTGCTTGCTCTTGAAAGTGAAATAAAAAAAGCTGTTGGTGAAGGAAATGTAAGTCTTTTATTTGCAAATAAAGGAAGTCTTGAAGTCTTTTCTGCAAGCTGTAATAAGGCAAAGGCAGCTGAAACAGTATTGAAAAGGGATGGATTGACATTGAATGATGCTGTTTCATTTGGGGATGGAGTAAACGACTATGACTTGATAACAGAAACTGGACTTGGATTTGCAATGGGAAATTCGATTTATCTTCTGCTTGAAAAGCTGACAGATACTGAAATTATTGGAAGTAATGCTGAAGATGGAATGGCAAAAAAACTTAGAGAAATATTTGATTTATAAAAATATTTATTGATGAGATTTTATAGACTTTTATAAATGACTAAAATAAGAGAATAGGAAAGGAAATATATGTATAAAGCAGTTATAAGTGATTTAGACGGAACTTTGTTATGTAAAGAGCATGAAGTTACAAAATTTACAAAAAATATAATTGAAAAAATAATAAAAAAAGGAATAAAATTTTATATTGCTTCAGGAAGAAATTATGATCAAGTTGGTTATGTAACAAAGCCCCTTGGAATAAAAATTCCTATTATTACGGCAAATGGAGCGAGAATTTTTGATGAGAACGGGAATATGATCTATGAAAAGGGATTGTCAAAAGAAGCAGCACAAGCAATATTGGGACTAGATTATGAAAGCATAGCCGAAGGCTCACATTTAAACATCTTTTCGGGAAATGACTGGATTATTACAGAAGGAACAGCTCAAAAAGTATATGACAGAATTTCAAAATATGTAAAAGTTGATTTTAAGGAAGTTCCAAAAGATGAATTAAAAAACTTGGATATATTGAAAATATTTTATATTGGAGAACACGAACAGCTTATAAATTTGGAAAAAGCAATATTGAAAATAAGAAATGATGTAAACGTTATTTTTGTTAATGACTATTGTATGGAAATTATGGCAAAAGGAGCAAATAAAGGGGCAGCGGCAAAATTTCTGCTGGAAAGAGAAGGATTGGAATTGAAGGATGCAGTAGCCTTTGGTGATGGTGAAAACGATTTTGAAATGCTTACAATGGTTGGAAAAGGTTATGCAATGGGAAATTCCATTGACAGATTAAAAAAATTGTTGCCAAAAGATTTTGAATTTGTTGGATCCAATAAAGAAGATGGAGAAGCTATAAAATTACAGGAATTGTTTTTGGAAAGAGCAAAAAATATTTAATAATAAAAAATATATTATACTAAGCTCTGTTTAAAAAAGAAGTTATATTTTATATTATTTACCTAAACAAGGGGTTTTGACCCCTTGCCCCTTGTAGATAAATTTATAACCAGTTTGTTATTTAAAAGGGAAATATAGCAAAGCTGATTTAAAATTAAACTCAAAAGCTATTATTTTATTCAATCTCTAAGTTTATATGATTTTTAATAGTCTAATTTTGAATGATTAGATAATCTTAAAGTTGAATACTTAAAAATTGAATATCTAAAATTTTTTAGAATTACAATATCAAAATTTATTCACAAATATGTAAATTTCTAATTTTTAGTAGAAATTGCATCCACATCGTATTGTTTCAATTCACCTTGAGAATTATTTTTTAAGTCATAATAAGCTGCAACTCCTATCATAGCTGCATTATCAGTACAATATTCCATTTTTGGAAAATGGACTTGAATTTGTTCATTTTTATCAGTTTTTAAATTTGTGAATTCTGAAAATTTTTCACGAAGCCGTTTATTTGCAGAAACACCGCCTGCAACAAGTATTGTCTTCACATCTTTTTCCTTTACAGCCATTAAAATTTTATCATATAGCACATTTACGATAATTTCCTGAAGTGATTTTGCAATATCTTCTTTTGAAAATGGATTACCTTTCATATTTTGAGTATTTACATAGTTAGTTATAAAAGTTTTTATTCCGCTAAAACTAAAATTATAGCCGTCAACTTTTGGTTTTTTTATTTTTAGAATATCTTTACCATTTACTGACAGTCTATCAATATGCGGACCTCCTGGATATTCTAGCCCCAATATTCTTGCAATTTTGTCATAAGTCTCTCCAACAGCGTCATCTAACGTTTCACCAAGCAAATCAGTAATTATTTTTCCATTTTCTTCATAAATGTAGTATAAATTTGTATGTCCGCCTGATACAACTAGCGATATTGCAGGCAATTTTACATCATTGTCAATAAAACTTGAAAAAATATGCCCATTAATATGATTTACTGGAATTAATGGAATGTTATTGGCATAGCTTAGAGATTTTGCAAACATTAAGCCTACAAGCAAAGACCCGATAAGTCCAGGAGTATTTGTTACTGCGATATAATCAATATCGCTTAATTTACAGTTGGCTTTTTCTAAAGCTTCGGTAAATACTGGTAAAATATTTTCTATATGATGCCGTGATGCAATTTCAGGCACTACACCGCCAAATTCCTTGTGAATATCAATTTGTGTGGAAATAATGTTACTTAAAATTTTTTTTCCATTCTCAACAACTGCAACAGAAGTTTCATCACAAGATGATTCAAATGCAAGTATTTTCATAATTTTTCTCTCTTTCTTTTTGTGTTTTTTTATTTTTTGTATAAAATTATTTGATAATTTATAACAATTTTGTTAGCTATGTTCGATAAACTAAATTTTTTTCTATACAAGGGTTAAAATCCCTTGCTTCAGGATATTTATTTTATTAAATTCTAAATTTATATAGTTATCAAACAGGTCTATTAATTGTATTCTTTAATAATTTTATTAAATACGGTTTCTACTGAGATTCCAGTCATACAATCTGCATATTTTTTTGAAAATTTATTGTCTCCGTAAAGTGAATGTGGCGGACAGCTTGGATTATTCAGTAAAAAAGTATTTTTTTCAAAGGAAAATAATTTTGGATCAGTCGGTCCAAAAAATACAAAAGTCTTGGCTTTTACAGCTCTAGCTATATGAAATGGGCCGGAGTCGTTTGCAACAGCCACTTTTGCATATTTTAGCAGTATTCCGCTTTCCTTGAAGGAAATTTTCCCGCACAAATCAATAACTTGTCCATCTTCATCAGCTTTTACAACATTTGCATCTTCTTTTCCGCCAATCACAAAAATTCTTAATTTTTCCTTATTATTTACAAATTTATTTTTATTTTTCAAAATTTTTTTTGCCAATTCATCATAATAAGGCCACTTTTTCGTAAATTTAGAGGCTCCAGGAGCTAACACAAAATAATTTCCATTTTTCAAATCATATTTTTTTACAAATTTTTCTTCCATTTTTTTATCAATATAAAATTCTAGATTATCTCCAAGTCCATTTTTTATGTTTTCATCTAAAAAATTTATTCCCAATTTTTTTAAAGCTGTAAAATAACTCTCAACAATAGTACAATCTGCATTATAAGTTATAAGTTTTGATTTTACAAGAATAGTTTTCCACCATTTTCTTTTTTTATATCGGCAATAGTGAGTATGCTTATTTTCAAGACTTTTTCCAATAATTCTAGACAAAAATTTAGAATGAAGATCGATGATATAATCATAATTTTCCATTTTTAGATTATTTATCGTATCTTTTATATATTTTCGATCTTTACTTTTCTTTTTATCAAAAATTATCAAATTCCTAATTTCAGGATTTAATGAAATTGCTTCAGAAAAAGTGTTGTAAACTACAAAATCTATTACAGCCTTTGGATATTTTTCTCTAATTGCCCTTATTACGGGAGTTGTAAGCACTACATCTCCAAATGAGCTAAATCTTATTATTAATATTTTCATATTTTTTCCTCTTCTAAAGTATAATATTTTACTCGATTTCTTTAATATCAAAATAAATTTAAGTAAAGATTTGAGCAAAATATCTATAAGTTTTTAAATTTTGATTTATGTTACTTTATGTTACTTTATGTTATTTTATAATTTAAAACTATTATTAGTCAAGTGTTTTTCTTTCTAAAAATAGAAATTATATTTTATTTATTTTCTGACAAGGGGTCTTACCCCCCTTGCATAGTAGAAATTATAACAAATCTATTATTTTAATGGAAAATAGTATAAAATAAAAAAATGTAGCTATTTAACTACATTTTATAAAAAAAAAATACCTACATTAATTGCAAGTATGGCTTAATTAATATAATGGTGCCTAGAAGAAGATTCGAACTTCCGACCCTACGGGTATGAACCGTATGCTCTAGCCAACTGAGCTATCTAGGCATTTGGTGGCGGGAGCTGGATTTGAACCAACGACCTTCGGGTTATGAGCCCGACGAGCTACCATGCTGCTCTATCCCGCGA
>NZ_DBHIXN010000085.1:0-5408 GCF_057270615.1 Leptotrichia sp. | reverse complement strand
GCCCAAAATATTTTATTGTGTTATTTTGGCTGCCCCTATATTTTTTACTCTGTCGTATAAAATAATATAATTGACAAAATGTTTATATTTTTGATAAAATTGAAAAAAGTATTTATAAAAAAGGGGTAATTATTATGAAAAAAAATAAAAAGAAATTACCAATTGGATTGTCTGATTTTAAAGAAATTATAGAATACGATTATTATTATTTTGACAAAACTAAATTTATCGAAAATATTTTGGAAGATGGTTCAAAAGTAAAATTGTTTACTCGTCCAAGACGATTTGGGAAAACTCTGAATATGTCGATGTTAAAATATTTTTTTGATGTTGAGAACAGAGAAGAAAACAGAAAACTATTTGAAGGACTTAATATTTCCAAAAGTGAGTATTTTGAAAAGCAAGGGAAGTTTCCCGTAATTTCAATTTCGTTTAAAGATTATAATGAAAAAAAGTGGGAAAGCGGATTTAGAGAAGTTAAAGGAATTATTGAAAGACTTTATACAAAATATAAATTTTTAACTGAAAAAATGGATGAAATTGAGATTGAAAAATTTAATTCGATAAGAAGAACTTTAGATTTAGCAGATTGGAAAAATTCTTTGTTAAATTTGTCAAAATATTTGTATGAATATTATGGAAAAAAAGTGATTGTATTAATTGATGAATATGATCAGCCAATAATAAATTCCTATATAAATGGTTACTACAATGAAACAATTGACTTTTTCAAAAGTTTTTACGGATCTGTTTTGAAGGATAATGAATATCTTGAAATGAGTGTAATAACTGGAATTTTAAGAGTTGCGAAGGAAAATATTTTTTCAGGGTTGAATAATTTGGAAGTTCATACGATTTTGGATAGTGAATTTACGGAATATTTTGGGATTATGGAAAATGAAGTTGAAGATGCTTTGAAAGATTTTGGTTTGGAATATGAGTTGGAAGATGTTCAAAAATGGTACAATGGGTATTTGTTCGGAGATACAAAAGTGTATAATCCTTGGTCGATTATTAATTTTTTGAAAAAGGGGAAATTGCGACCTTATTGGGTGAATACAAGCGGTAATGGCTTGATTCAGCTGTATTTAGAAAAATTGAAGAATGAGATTTTTGATGAATTTTCAAAATTGTTAAATAAAGAAAGTGTTTTAAAAAGAATTAATGATAATATGACTTTTGGGAATTTGGAGGCTAATTTTGAAAAAAATATTTGGAATTTATTTTTTCATAGCGGGTATTTGACTTTGGCTGAGGAATATGATGTTATGAAAAAAAATACTCGTATAAAAATTCCAAATAAAGAAATTTTAGAAATGTTTTCTGAAATGTTTATTGAAGTATATTTCAAGGATACTGATAATTTTTTAGATATGACAGAAGCGTTAAAAAATGGAGATGTTAAAAAATTTAAGTTGGAATTAAATAAAGTTTTATTAGAAAATACAGGAATTTTTGATGTGAATGGAATTTATAAAGAACAGTTTTATCACGAATTTATGCTTGGAATAATTTTGGTTTTAAGAAATGAATATGAGATTACATCAAATGACTTTGCTGGGAAAGGTAGATATGACTTGCTTTTGAAACCTAAAAATATTTTGGAAGGAAGAGAAGGAATTATTTTTGAATTGAAAATTGTGAATACGAAAAGTAAATTAAGTTTTGAAGAAATTCATAAAAAACTTGAAAAAGAATGCGAAATTGCGTTAAAACAGATTGATGAAAAAGAATATAGTTCGGTTTTGAGAAATGCTGGGGTTAAAAAGATTTTGAAGATTGGGATTGCATTTTTGGGAAAAGAATTTGAGGTGAAATTTGAGGAAGAAGTTTTATAAAAAAGAGGGTAATAAAATATGAAAATTAATAAAAAAAGTAAACTTTCAATAGGAGCATCTGATTTTAAGAAAATTATTCAAAATGATGATCATTTTAGGTGAACTACTCCCGCTTCTAAAAGCGGGAGCTTCTTGGGAAGTATCTGCTTTTGCTAGCCAAATATATTTACCAAGCTCTTTGGATAGTTCCTACCCTGTCTTTTTTTATTTTCCTAATATTCCAACATCAATTTTCCAATGTTTTTTATATTCAGTGCCGCATTGTAATCTCTATCAATCTCAATTCCACAACACTCACATTTATAACTTCTTTCTGATAATTTCAATTTCTCTTTAACGTTCCCGTATTTACTACAAGTTTTCGATGATGGAAACCATTTATCTATTTTCAAAAATTGCTTTCCTAAAAACATCAACTTATCCTTTTGATTTTGAATATTATTTTTAATGACTTCTCTTCAATATTTTATACAAAAATTGTATCATAAGTGTATCCTTTTTTCAACTTTTAAAAAAAAAGCAATTCATCTCCCACTTATAGAAAGCCTACGACTTCTTGCTATTTTTTGTTAAAATCAATAACTTTTTCATAACAAATCTTTCCAATCATATTTATTTATGCAATTCATCATATATTCTAACAAACTTTATTATCCGAACTTTTTCTTCATTTCACAGTTTTACTTTTTGATCTCATAAAATCAAACAATATTTTTACATTTATTTTTCTCTAAAATATTTTTCAATTCCATTTACAATCCCTTTTACCATAACATTTTGAAAATCAGGAGAAGCCATTTTTCTATCTTCTTCAGGATTTGTCATAAATCCCATTTCTATTAATGTGTTTGTAACTGTTGACCAGTTTGTTCCTGTTAGATCATCTCTGTAGGAAACACCTCGATTTTTGAAACCTGTTGCTTTTGTATATTCTGACAGGATTGCTCTTGAGAATTTATCACTTGATTGTTGTACACTCTTTGTGTAGGGATTTTTAGGTGATGATGTAAGGACACTTACACCTCTTGTGCTACTTCCTGCTGCATCTGCATGTAATCTTATGTACACAGAACAACCTGCTTTGTTTGTCATTAATGCTCTTTCTTTATTGCTTATATTTACATCATTTTTTTCTCTCACCATAAACACTGAATATCCTTTAGATTTTAATGCATCTCTTAATTTCAACCCTACTTCAAGAGCTAACTGATATTCAGGCTTTTTAGTTGCAACACCTCTTGTACCATAAGCTACTTTGGGTTTTCTTTTGCTTGAGCCAGGTGCTATTTCTTCTGTCTGCATATTTCCTTTTGCCTGATGTCCTGGATCAATACATACTTTTTCAGCTGCATTAGCCAATCCTGAAATGCTGCTAATTAAAATAGCTAATTTTAATAGTAATTTCATAATTATTATCCTCTCTTATATTTTTTTTTGATTTTTAAATTTGCTTATTCCGCATAAAAACTTTTTATTATTTTTTGTTAAATAATTTGAATATAAAAATTAATTTTATTTATATCTAGTGTTTATTGTCTGGCAAAAATAAAAAATATTTAAAATTATTAAAAAATATTTAATTTTTTATTTTCAATGTATCATATTATAAAATAAATTTAATTATATAAGTATGCAGCTCCTGTAAAGTATAAATTTCTGTATCCATTTCCTTCAAAATATACTCTGTAAACACTTCCATATGAAGCTGATGCAAAAGGATATCCACTAAAATTAAATCTTTTTCCTGATTCTAAACTTACACAAGTATCATCTGATACTACTCGGCAATATTCAACATATCTTGAAAAACCAAGAACTCCAAATAATAAAAATATTCCTAATATTAGCTTTTTCATAATTAATCACTCCTAAATATATTTTTTGGGGTATTACAATTAATATATTTAATAATTTTAAAATATATGACTAATTTTTACCAAACAATAAAAAGCATTTCAAAATTTAGATACACAAAAAATTAAATTATAATATATAATACCTCAAATATATTTGATTTTTATTTTATTTAAATTATTTTAATATTAGTAAAAAATCATTTTAAAGAATATCTCATTAAGTATCGTCCAATATTATCTCCATATTCATTGTCTAAATTATCTATTATTTTAAATCCCAATTTTTCATAAATCCCTTTTGCAATAAAATTATCTATATCAACAGTAAGCTCTATTTTTTTTATTCCCATTTCCTTTAAAGTTTTCATTACAAATTGAAGAAGTGTTTTTGCATATCCATTTTTTTGAAATTTTGGAACAGTAGAAACTCCATAAACATAGGCTACTTCCCTATCAAAACTACTCAAAACCTCAATAACTGATATTAATTCATCTTTAGTATTTTCATCGTCACTTAACATTGCAAAAACTTTTCCGTATTTAGTAAACGGCTTAATATTCCAGTTTCCAACGGTTGCTTCACCAAAAACCTCATTTTCATGCTCTACTATTTTAAATAACAGATCTGAATCTTTTTTTGCATCCAATATTTTTATTTTATAATTTTTTTTCATAAAAATCTCTCTTTCTTTCTTATTTAGTTTTAATAGAATAAATTATTAGAAGTAAAGCAAAAGTTATATTTTAAGCTTCTTATTACTAATGAACTACTCCCACTTTTAGAAGCGGGAGCTTCTTGGGAAGTATCTGCTTTTGCTAGCCAAATATATTTACCAAGCTCTTTGGGTAGTTCCTACCCTGTCTTTTTTTATTTTTCTAATATTCCAACATCAATTTCCCAATGTTTTTTATATTCAGTGCCGCATTATAATCCCTATCAATCTCAATTCCACAGCACTCACATCTATAGCTTCTTTCTGACAATTTCAGTTCCTCTTTAACATTTCCACATTTACTGCAAGTTTTCGATGACGGAAACCACTTATCTATTTTTAAAAATTGCTTTCCTAAAAACATCAACTTATACTCAAGCATCCTCAAAAACATTCCCCATCTCTTTGGTTTTCAGAACTGACAAATAATTCAGACATTGAAAAATCAAGTCCAATTACTTTATCATTACTAGCTACCTTTTGTATTTCTTTTTCAAATTCCGTCAAAATAGAAACATAGTAATTTCCATTACTGTTTGTTAGTGTTACTGACTTTATCTTGTAATCCTTCGGTATTTCTCTATGATATTTTAATTTTATTCTTTTCAATTTTGGCAAAACCAAATATTTATTTTCCTCAATTCGTATCGAATTATTCACACAATTTGTCGTGTAACTTTTAACACTATTCTTTTTAGATTTGAACCTCGGAAACTTCGCTCTCTTCTGAAAGAAATTCGTAAACGATCGTTTTACATTCAATTGAGCATTTGAAAGTGCCAAACTGTCTACTTCTTTCAAAAATTGATTTTCACTTTTCAAACTGGCAGGTGTAATTATTTTATTTTTTCCAGTTTCTTCATAAATTTTATTAGCAATATATAAAATCGTATTGTAAACAAAACGAACACATCCAAAAGTCTTATTTATCAATAATTCTTGCTCCTTATTTGGATAAATTCTGTATTTGAATGCTAAATTATATTTCATAAATTACACCT
>NZ_DBHIXN010000084.1:0-5604 GCF_057270615.1 Leptotrichia sp. | reverse complement strand
TTGGGCTGTCGCCAAGCGGTAAGGCACTGGACTTTGACTCCAGCATGCAATGGTTCGAATCCATTCAGCCCAGCCATTTTAAAAATTAAATTGCAATATATGTACTACTAGGTTATAGTAGTTTTTTTTTACTTAAAAATTATGATTTAATATTTATTTTTTTGAGGACTTAGTATTTTAGATAAAACAATAAAATTTATTAATTTTTGCCGTTGAAAATTCAAAAAAAATGTGGTATACTCAAAATGTAAGAAATAATATATTAATATATATTAAAATTTTTAGGAGGTATATTAAAATGGCAGTTAAAGTAGCAATTAATGGATTTGGAAGAATCGGAAGATTAGCATTAAGATTAATGTCAGAACAAACAGACAAATTTGAAGTAGTGGCAATTAATGATTTAACAGATGCTAAAATGTTAGCACACTTATTCAAATACGATTCATCTCAAGGAAGATTCAATGGAACTATTGAAGTTAAAGAAGGAGCTTTCGTAGTAAATGGAAACGAAATTAAAGTTTTCGCAGAAGCTGATCCTGAAAAATTACCTTGGGGAGATTTAGGAGTAGACGTAGTATTAGAAGCAACAGGATTCTTTGCAACTAAAGAAAAAGCTGAAAAACACATAAAAGCAGGAGCTAAAAAAGTAGTTATTACAGCACCTGGTGGAAGCGATGTTAAAACTGTAGTTTACAATGTAAACCACGAAATCTTAGATGGTTCAGAAACAGTTATTTCAGGAGCTTCTTGTACAACTAACTGTTTAGCACCAATGGCTAAAGCATTAAATGACAAATTTGGAATTGTAACTGGAACAATGACAACTATCCACGCTTACACAGGAGACCAAAATACATTAGATGCACCACACAGAAAAGGTGACTTAAGAAGAGCAAGAGCTGCTGCAGTAAATATCGTACCTAACTCAACAGGAGCTGCAAAAGCAATTGGATTAGTTATTCCTGAATTAAATGGAAAATTAGATGGAGCTGCTCAAAGAGTACCTGTTCCAACTGGTTCATTAACTGAATTAGTATCTATTTTAAACAAAAAAGTAACAGTTGATGAAGTAAATGCAGCAATGAAAGCAGCATCAACTGAATCATTCGGATATACAGAAGAACCATTAGTATCTTCTGACATCGTTGGAATCCACTTTGGATCATTATTTGATGCAACTCAAACTAAAATTGTTCAAAATGGAGATGTTCAATTAGTTAAAACAGTATCTTGGTATGACAACGAAATGTCTTATACTTCTCAATTAATTAGAACATTAGGATACTTCGCAAGCAAAATTGCTAAATAATTGATTTAATTAAATTCTAAAAAATCAACTTTAGGAAATCGGCTAGAAATAGTCGGTTTTCTTTTTTATTTTTTATTATTTTAAATTTTCTTTTTAAAAAATAAATTTATATTTTGTAAAATATGTGTTATACTATGATGAAATCATTTAAAGTAAAAAATTTTTAAATATGGAGAAAATATGAAAAATATAGAAAATATGAAAAGATTTTACGATACAATTTCAGAAAAGTATGATTTTATTTTCTTTCTTTCAAATGTTCAAAAAAATTTTTTTAAAAAATATGTCAGTGGAAAAAAAGTTCTTGATGTTGGAGCGGCAACAGGAAATTTGTCAAAATTTTTAAAGAATGAAAAATTTGAAGTGACTTCGATTGATATAAATGAAAAACTTATTGAGCAGGCTGGAAAAAAGGGAATAGATGTAAAAAATCTGGATATGTTGAAAATTGATGAATTGGGAAAATTTGATACAATAATAAATGTTGGGAATACGTTGCCACATTTAAATAATAAGGATGAGATTTTTTTGTTTTTGAAAAAGTCTTATTTACAGTTGGAAAATGATGGAAAACTAATTATTCAGCTGATAAATTTTTATAAATTTTTTGAAAATCAAGAATTTGAATCTAATTTTTTAGGAAGTTTACCATTAATTCAGAATGAAAATGTTAAATTTGAACGTTTTTACTATAAAAATTCAGATAATAATGTGATTTTTAAAACTATTTTGGATGAAAAATTTGAAAATGAAGAAATTTTAGTTAATGTTAATTATTTTGATTTTATGGATTTTTTTAAGAAATTAAATATAGATGATGTGAAGGTGTTTGGGGGTTTTAATGAAACAGAATTTATTTTGGAAAAATCACAGCCATTGATATTTGTAATTACAAAAAAAGTCTAATATTATTTTTAAAATAAAGTTTAGTATAAAAAATAATGTAAATAAATTTAGCAATTGTAAAAGTAATAAAGATTGAATAATGGCAGTATATAATAATCATAAGTGGGGGAAGAAGCTTTATCAGGAGTGGAGAAAAACAAAAAATACTGCGTTTATTGTAATTTTTAGAATTTTACAAATGACTAAAGAAATATAAAGAAAGGAGTGTATGGTATTTTATATAATTATTTATATATTTATCATATAAAAAATGATGAAATCTTTTACAAATTTTATAAAAGTAACTTTAATAGGGGCACCGCTTTTGAATAAAATGATAGGAATATTTCTTATTTCGATGTTTCCTGTAATTGAATTGCGTGGGGCGATACCAGTTGGAGCGGCTATTGGATTGCCTTGGTACTTGAATATGATTGTTTCTGTTGTGGGGAATATGCTTCCTGTGCCGTTTATTCTTTTATTTTCGGTAAAACTTTTTGAATTTATGAAAAAACGGAATATTTTGGTAAAGTTTATTGAAAAAATAGAAAATCGGGCTAAAAAGCGTAGTGAAGGGCTTGCAACAGGGGAATTTATTGGACTTATGCTGTTTGTGGCAGTTCCATTTCCTGGGACAGGTGCTTGGACAGGTGCATTGATTGCGGCTTTGCTTCAATTTGAGAGAAAAAAATCATTTTTTTATATTGGATTGGGAGTAATAATAGCTGCTGCAGTAATGACTATGGCATCTTATGGGGTAATAAGCCTTTTTGCACCGAAACATTAAAAAAATTTTAAATAGGCTGTTGAAAAATAAATATTTTTGTGGTAAAATGACTTAAAGTTAAATATTATTAAGGGAATGTTTTGGTTTCGACAGGATAAAAAGATTATTATTGGCAAGTAAGCGGGAGCTTTAAAATCCATTTAAAAATAATCGGAAACGATAATTACGCATTAGCTGCCTAAGATAGCGGCTCATCTCTTTTGGGAACGCCATTTTCTCATTAGATGATGTCATTTTTAATGGCTTACCTAAATGTATGATTATGTCATTTAGGGAAATTCTATAATCTCGCCTTTAGACTTTTGTCTGTTTAATATCTAACGGTTAAAGCGTTAAATAGACTAAACTTGTAGAAGATAGTAAGGACTTTCTATTTTGGACACGGGTTCGATTCCCGTCATTTCCACCAAAACAGAATATAAAAGGTAAAATTTTAGATAGGTTAAAAGAAGCGGGTCATTAGGCTCGTTTTTCTTTAATTAAAAATAGGAGATTTTAATAAAAATGAAAAGAGGTACTGGAAAATCACATAGTAAAATTATATTAATCGGAGAACATTCTGTCGTTTATGGCTATCCTGCCATTGCTGTTCCATTGAAAAAAATTGAGATTGAATGTGTAATAGAAGAGGCGAAAAGCAATTTTTTTTATAATGAAACAGATACACTTTCAGTTGCAATTTTTACTGCGTTAAAATATTTAAAAAAAGAAAATGCAAAAATAAAATATGAAATAACTTCTCAAATCCCTCAAAAACGTGGAATGGGATCTTCAGCAGCAGTTAGCATTGCGGCAATTCGTGCGATATTTGATTATTTTGAAGAAGATTTAGAAGATACATTGCTGGAAAAACTGGTTCACACGGCAGAAATAGTAGCTCATAATACACCAAGCGGTCTGGATGCAAAAACTTGCCTTAGTAGCAAAGCTATAAAATTTATAAAGAATAAAGGATTTTCGTATATTGATTTAAATCTTGACGCATATCTTATTATTGCAGATACAGGTATTTATGGGAATACTGGTGAAGCAATTCAAAATGTGAAAAATCTTGGAAGTAAAGCTGATATTCCATTAAAAAAACTTGGAGATTTAACAGATGAAATGGCTAAAATTTTAACTGAAAACAGCAAATCAAAAAGTGAAATGATTGATAAAGTGGGAAAAATTATGACAAAGGCAAATACAGAACTTGGAAAGTTAAACATAACTATTGAAAAGACAGATTTATTTGTAAAGACAGCGATTGAAAATGGGGCAAGTGGAGCAAAAATTTCTGGTGGAGGTTTGGGAGGCTGTGTAATTGCACTTGCTAAAAATTTGGAAATTGTAGAAAAGATAAAAGATGGATTTACCAAATGTGGAGCAGAGAATATTTGGGTAGAAAAAATTTAATATTTAAAAATTTAACGAAAAAATAAAGGAGAAAAAATGGTAAAAGTCAAATCTTACGCTAATATTGCAATTGTAAAATACTGGGGGAAAAAAGATGCAGAAAAAATGATACCTGCCACAAGCAGTATTTCCCTTACTCTTAATGATATGTTCACAGAAACAGAAATGGAATTTATAAAGGATGAGGATATTAAAACTGCTGTTGAAAAGGAAATAAAAAATGGAAATTGTAAAGATAAATTTTGGGATATGACGGATTTATTTTATTTAAATGAAGAATTGCAGGATAGTGTACATACGGAAAAGATTAGTAAAGTTGTGGATTTGTTTAGGGAAAATAGGAATCAGAAGGTAAAAATTTCTACAACAAATAATATGCCGACAGCTGCAGGACTTTCTTCTAGTTCGAGTGGCTTGTCAGCTGTAATAAAGGCTTGTAATGAACTTTTTGGAAAAAATTATGCACAATCTGAACTTGCACAAATTTCAAAATTTGGTTCTGGCTCTTCTTCGAGAAGTTTTTTTGGACCAATTGCGGCTTGGGACAAAGATACTGGAGAGATTTATGAAGTTAAGACAGATTTGAAATTAGCGATGATTGTGCTTGTATTAAATGAAAATAAAAAGAAAATTTCAAGTCGAAATGGAATGGAACTTTGTGCTAAAACTTCGACGTATTTTGATGAATGGGTAAAGCAGTCTGAAATTGATTTTATAAATATGAAAAAATATCTTGCTGAAAATGATTTTGAAAAAGTGGGAATTTTAACAGAAGAAAATGCCCTTAGAATGCACAAGACAACTGAAACTGCAAATCCACCATTTTCGTATTTTAATGAAAAAACTTACGAAGCAATGGATTTTGTAAAAAAATTGAGAAATAATGAGGAGAAATGCTATTTTACAATGGATGCTGGACCTAATGTGAAGGTGCTTTGTCTAGAAGATAATTTGGAAAAATTGGCAGAGATTTTTGGGCAGAAATATAAGATTATTGTAAGTAAAACTGTTAAATTATGATTTTGGAAAGGTTTTTGAATAATGAGGGTAAATTAAGAAAATTTGACATAGTTGCAGGTATATTATTTGAAATTGCGACAATAATTTTAACAAAAAGATAGCAAGAAGTCGTAGGCTTTCTATAAGTGGGAGATGAATTGCTTTTTTTGTAAAAAAATTGAAAAAAGGATATGCCTATGATACAATTTTTGTATAAAATATCGAA
>NZ_DBHIXN010000083.1:0-5740 GCF_057270615.1 Leptotrichia sp. | reverse complement strand
GGCTTAGGCAGAGGTCTGCAAAACCTTGTACACCAGTTCGAATCTGGTTGTCGCCTCCATTAATAAATTACTGATAATAATTGTATTAATAACTACTTTATGTGGTTATTTTTTTTGTTTTAAAAATACATTATTTAAATGAGAAATATAACGAAGTAAAATATTTTTACTCTGTCAAAAATAGTATACTATTTTCAAAATTAAAATAAATATGATAAAATGTATTGAAAAGTAATTTTGCCTAAATTAAATAAAATAAAAAGAAAATGAAATCAGGAAAAGAGGAAAATATAAATGAATACAAATAGTTCAAAAAAAATTTATGAAAAAGCTAAAAAATCAATACCAGGTGGGGTAAATAGTCCAGTTAGGGCATTTCAGTCTGTTGATAAGGAGTATCCGATTTTCATTAAAAGTGGAAATGGAAGTAAACTTTATGATGAAGATGGAAATGAGTATGTGGATATGATTGGGTCTTGGGGACCGATGATTCTGGGACATAATTATCCGAAAGTTTTGGAAGCCGTGAAAAGAGAGCTTGAAAATGGGACTTCGTTTGGACTGCCTACGAAAAAAGAAGTGGAATTGGCAGAGCTTGTAAAAAGTTGTTTTCCATCAATTGAAAAATTGAGATTAACTACTTCTGGGACAGAAGCGGCAATGGCTAGTGTGAGAGTTGCTCGTGCATTTACTGGGAAAAATAAGATTATAAAGTTTGAAGGATGTTATCACGGACATTCGGATTCGCTGTTAGTTAAGGCTGGATCAGGGCTTTTGACTTTTGAGCATCAGGATAGTAACGGAATTACTGAAGGAGTTGTGAAAGATACGATAACATTGCCTTTTGGGGATTTTGAAAAGTTAAAGGAAACTTTGGAAAATGATAAGGATATTGCGTGTGTGATTATTGAGCCGATTCCTGCAAATATGGGGATTATTGAAACAGAAAAGGAATATTTGGAAAAAGTGCGTAAAATTACACAAAAGGAAAATATTGTGCTGATTTTTGATGAGGTAATTTCAGGATTTAGAGTTTCATTGGGAGGAGCTCAAAAAATATTTGGAATTACACCTGATTTGACCATTTTAGGGAAAATTATTGGTGGTGGTTATCCAGTTGGTGGCTTTGGAGGGAAAAAAGAGATTATGGACTTGATTTCACCTGTTGGGAATGTTTATCATGCTGGAACACTTTCTGGAAATCCGATTTCAGTTGCAGCTGGAATAGAAACTATTTCAATTTTAAAGGAAAATCCTGAAATTTATGAAAGTATAAATAAAAAAACAGAAAATCTAGTAAATAAAATTAATGAATTAATAAAAAAATACAATGTTCCAGCAACTGTAAATTATTTTGGAAGCCTTTTCACAATATTTTTTGCAAAGGAAAAAGTAAAAACTTTAGAAGATGCAATGAATACAGATAGTGAATTTTACAGTATATATTTTGATACAATGCTGGAAAATGGCGTGATTGTTCCACCTTCAAAATATGAAGCACATTTTGTATCTTATGTTCATAGTGACGAAGATATGGAAAAAATATTGACTGGTGTGGAAAAAACTTTTGAAAAAATTTCTAAAAAGTCTGGAACTGTTTAAAATGGAATAAAAATTTTAGAAATAGGTCTTATACTAAACCCCATTTGAAAAAAAGAAATGATTTCCTATTTACTTTCTGACAAGGGGTCTTGACCCCTTGCTAAACGGAATTATAAAAACTCAATTGTTTTAATGGGTAATAGTATTAAATTATTTTTGATTGCAAGATGTTATTTATTATTAGTCTTATTTGAAAATTATATGTGTTTAAGATTTAAATAAAATAAATATTGTGGTGTATAGATAAAAAAAGTTAGATTGTCGAGCATATCTATTTATAAATATACTTGAACCCATTCAAAATTGAACTATTAAAAATTATGTGAACCTAAGGTTTGAGTGAAATAGTCATAGCTTTTGAGTTCAGTTTTAAATCAGTTTTACTATAATAAAATTATGAATAGAGGAATAATAAATGGGAAAATTATTATTTGATACAATAAAAAAAATAAAACCGCTAGATAAAAATAGAATGGAAGAAAAGGAAAAAGAACTAAACTCCTTGTTAAAAACTCCAAAAGGGCTGGGAAAGCTCGAAAAATTGGCAATTCAGCTAGAAGGAATTGACGAAAATTATAAGCCTGATAAAAAGATGGTGCTTGTTATGGCGGCTGATAATGGAGTAGAACGGGAAAAGGTAAGTAAATCTAAAAGAGTGATAACACAATATGTTGTGGAAGCAATGTTAAATGGAAAATCATCGATTAATGCTCTTGGGATGGTTTACAATGCGGATATTAAAGTAGTAGATTTGGGAATTGATAAAAGTTCGGATATTAAAAATAAGATAAATTTCAAAGGGATTATTGATAAAAAAATTATGGAATTTGGAACTAATAATATTTCAAAAGAAGCCGCAATGACTTATGAACAGGCTGTAAAAGCAATAGAAACTGGGATTGAGATGGTTGATGAATTTATGAAGGATGGATATAATTTGTTTGCAACTGGAGAAATGGGGATTGGGAACACTACAACTAGCAGTGCGGTTTTAAAGGTTCTTACGGATTTACCAATAAATGAGATTATTGGTTATGGGAGCGGAATTGATGATAAAACTTTGGAACATAAAAAAAATGTTGTAAAAAAGGCGATTCAAGTAAATGGATTGCTAGATTTTTTTGAAAAAAGTAAAAATGCTGAAGGAAAAAAGAAGATTAGAAAAGAACAAGGAAATATGGATTTTGAAAGTAAAATAAATTTTGAAAATTTTAAAACGGAAGAATATCAAAAAAGTATAATAAATGTATTGGCTAAAGTTGGGGGATTGGATATTGCCGGAATGGCTGGAACTTATTTAGGATGTGCTAAAAATCGTGTTCCTGTTGTGATAGACGGATTTATTTCTGCTGTTTCCGCTCTTATTGCCTACAAAATCTGCCCAGCTACCAGAGAATTTATGATTGCTTCACATTTAAGCGAAGAGCCAGGAATGAAATATATTATGAAGGAACTGGATTTAGAGCCGATGCTTTTTATGAATATGAAATTGGGGGAAGGAACTGGGGCGGTTATGATGTTTCCTGTGATTGAAAGTGCTTGTAATATTACTGGAGTTGTGAGGGAATATCCTGATGTTTAGAAATTTTGCTATATTAAAATTTAATTTATGTTGATAATAAAATTTTTTGTAATATTTCATCAGAGAGTTGCTGATTTATAATTTTATATTTTTTTGACAGAAACTAAAAAAAATGGTATAATTTAATTAAGTTTTCAAAAAAAAAAAAAAAAAAATAGCAACAAAGGAGACAATTATGAAAGAAATAGAAAGATTTTTAAAGAAAATTCTAAAAAAGAAACAAAAGTACACAAAAGCACTTCTAATCACATTTTTGATGACAGGTGGACTTTCGGTGGCAACAACTATAACTCCAAATGTTAATGGTGAATATATTGTAAATTCTATTACAGGAGATGGAGATGTTTTTAATTATAATAATTATTCACATGGTGTTTTTAGGATTAGTGGAGGTAAAAAATTTATTTTTACAGGACAAGGAAATATAGATTCAAAAACGCCAAGTCCTTCATTTACACCCAGAACTTTGATAACAGTTACAGATTCAAATACTGAATTTAAAGCGACTGGTCAGATTGGAGTATCAAGTAATATTGACATGAATTTTGGTCCATCAAAAGAAGCAATTTTATATACAGTAACAAATTCCAATGCTATAAATCAGAAAGTAACTTTAAAAGATGTTTTTATAACAGCACCAAATCCAACAGTATCTACTGTAAAAGTTGAAGCTAAAAATGGATATGGTATAAAAAATGCAGAACTTAATTTAATCGGTACTGATGGTTTTAAATCACAAATTCATTCAGCCGCTGATGGTTGGCTAGTTGAAGTTGATGCAGATGAAGCAAATGGTGTTTATTCAGAATTGACAGTTAATGGAATAGATGATAGCACTGAAGGTGATGGTGGGACACAAATATTAGGTTTAATGACAAAACATGGAAAATCTGTTTTAAATGTAAATTTGGTAGGTGGAGCATACTGGGGATTAAGTAAAAATAGTTCTCTTTCTGAACAAAGAGCAACAATTAATTCATTAAATATAGATAAAAAATCTTTTTTATCATTTGATGAAAGTAATGTTACAGAAAGTGATGGGGTAACTTCAATTTATCATATAAAATTGACATCTGATGGAATTAATAATGATGGAACTTTAAATAACAGTGGACTTATTCAGTTAACAAATGATTCTAATAAGGATAAACTTATTATAGAAGGAAATTATCATGGAGATAATGGTAGAATTGAAATGAATACTCTTTGGAATGCACCAGGTGGTGAAAATGGGGAAAACTCAGAATCAGATTTAGTTTATATCACAGGAAATGCAACTGGAACAACAAAAGTAGTACCAATTTATATTGATGATACCCCACAAGAAAATATATTTGAAAATTATATTCCTGGAAATGTTCAGCAACTTTCTACAAGATTAAATAGTGTCCCAGTTGTAAAAGTTGCTGGAAATTCTACACCAACTACATTTACTGGAACTGCAAAAACTGCTGGAGCAGCTGAAGCACAGCTTACTAGTAGACAAGTTAATGGAATTTGGGAATATTACTGGACAATCTCGCCACTTGGAAGCTCTGGGGCAACTGGAGGATCTTCTGGTTCTAGCCGTCCAATTTACATTATGGCACAACCTGTTTCTGCATATGTATTGATGCCAAAAGTTAATATGGAAATGGGATACTCAACTGTTGGAACTTTACACGAAAGAAGAGGAGAAAATAGAATTCTTGATTTAGAAAATATGTCGGCTGATAAAGGACAAATTTGGACAAGAATTTATGGAAGTGGATTAAATGAAAATGGAACAGACAGATTCCAGTATGAAGGAAATCTTTATGGTGTACAAATTGGACACGATTTTAAAATTAATAAGGATAAAAATGGAAATGATCATTTGCTAGGTGGATATATTTCGTATAACAGAGCAAGTACGGACTTTTTTGATGAATACCGTGCTGAAAATGGAAAAATTTCTGATAGCAAGTATACAGGAAAAGGAAAATCTGAAAGTATTTCATTAGGAATTACAAAAACTAAATATACTCCCAAAGGTTCATATTACGATTTAGTAGGACAAGTTTCTTACTTACAAAATAAATATAATTCAAGAGATGATTACAGTGCAAAACAAAACGGCTTTGGGTTATTACTTTCAGGAGAAGCTGGAAAATCTTTTGATATCTCAAAAAATGGGAATTGGTCAGTTGAACCGCAAGCTCAATTAATTTACCAATATCTGAATACAAAATCGTTTAATGACGGATTAAGAAATGTCAACCAAGATAACAGAAACGGACTTCGTGGAAGAGCTGGCGTAAGATTAGCATATAATGGTGACAATGGTAATAGTAGAACAAACTCATATTATGCAGTCGCAAACGTGTGGCACGACTTCACAAAATACGATAGCAAGTACACAAACATTGGTTCAGACAAAATAACTGAAAAACTTGGTACAACTTGGGGAGAAATTGGACTAGGTGCCCAAGCTCCTTTAGGACAAAAAAGTAATCTTTACGTTGATACAAGATATGAACACTCTTTCAATAATTCAAATCGTTCAGGATACAAAGGAACGATTGGATTTAAACATAC
>NZ_DBHIXN010000082.1:0-5871 GCF_057270615.1 Leptotrichia sp. | reverse complement strand
CCAACGACCTTCGGGTTATGAGCCCGACGAGCTACCATGCTGCTCTATCCCGCGACAATGAAAGACTTTTATTAAGTAAGTGGTGCCTCGGGCCGGACTTGAACCGGCACGGGATAAACTCCCACAGGATTTTAAGTCCTGTGCGTCTACCGATTTCGCCACCAAGGCATACTTTTAAATAAAAGTAAACTTACGAATGAAATTATACAGTATTTTTTTAAATTTGTCAACAACTTTTTTTCTAGATTTTTTTTAGTTAAAGTGGTAAAATATATTATAAGATATTTTTAGATCTCTTAAAAATCAGATTAATAAAAGCTAAATAAATTTAATAAATTTAAAGCTTAGTTTAAAATAAGTAGTTTCCATCGTCGAAAACGTGCAGTAAATGTGGAAAAGTTAAAGAGAGATTGAAATTATCAGAAAGAAGTTATAAACGTGAGTGCTGTGGAATTGAGATTGATAGAGATTATAATGCAGCATTGAATATAAGAGATGTTAGAAAAGAAATGTTGAAATATTAGGAAATAAAAAAACAGGGCAGGGACTGCCCAAAGAGCTTGGTAAATATATTTGGCTAGCAAAAGCAGATACTTCCCAAGAAGTTCCTGCTTCTAAAAGCGGGAGCAGTTCACGAAGGTTTCAAATATAGTATTAAAAATTTTAGAATTATAAGATTTTTGGAAAAGGGAGAGTATGTGAAAATGTATAAAATATTTAAAGATGTAAATTACAAGTTGCTTCAAGAGGGTGAAAATTTTGAAATTAGGGGTATTGAGTATGATTCACGAAAAATTGAAACGGATTTTGTATTTGTAGCAATGACAGGAAGCGTTGCAGATGGGCATAATTTTATTCAAAAAGCCATTGATAGTGGTGCTAAGATGATTATTTGTGAAAAAGATGTAAATACAAAGGAATATGAAAATGCCAGTTCTGTAACTTTTGTTCAAGTGGAAAATATACGTAAAAAATTAGGGATAATTGCATCAAATTATTATGGATATCCGCAAAACAAAATAAAAATTATTGGAATTACAGGGACAAATGGAAAGACTACATCAAGTTTTATTTTGGAAAATATTTTAGAAAAAACAGCAAGAATAGGAACTACTGGAAACCGTATTTTAGATGAAGAGTTTCAAACGGTTAATACAACTCCGGAATCATTGGAACTGATAAAATTAATAGATAAAAGTGTAAAAAAAGGTGCAGATTACTTTATAATGGAAGTTAGCTCCCATGCTCTTGAAATTGGGCGTGTAGATATGCTTCAATTTGATTCTGCAATATTTACAAACTTAACACAAGATCATCTTGATTTTCACAAAACTATGGAAAACTATTTTAATGCCAAGAAAAAATTATTTTCAATGCTAAGAAATGATAAAAATAATAATGGAGTAGGAATAATCAATATTGATGATAAATATGGAGAGAGAATTTATTCTGAAAAAAAAGATAAAGGCAATGACTATATTTCTATAAGCGTGAAAAATGAAGAAGCTGATGTATGGGGAGATATTTTAAACTATACAAATCATGGAATGAAAATAAAAATAAACTTAAATAATTACTTTGAAAAAAGAAATTTCGTAAAAAGTAAGGAGAAGGGTGAAGAATATAAATTTGAAATAGAGTTAGTTGGGGAATATAATTTGTATAATGTTCTTGGTTGTGTTGCTTGTGCGTTATCACTTGGAGAAAAAATGGACTTTATTGTCAAAAAATTACAGGAAATGTCTTCAGTTCCAGGAAGATTTGAAACAATAAAAAATAATTTGGAAGCAAGAATCGTAGTAGATTTTGCACATACAGATGATGGACTTTTAAATATTGGAAAAACTTTGAAGCAAATTACAGATAATCAAGTAATTACAATATTTGGCGCAGGTGGTGACAGAGATCATGATAAACGTCCAAAAATGGCAAAAGCAGCAACAAAATTTAGCGATTATATTATTTTAACATCAGATAACCCTCGTACAGAAAATCCTGTAAAAATTTTGGCAGATATAGAAAAAGGACTTATTGCTGAAAAATATCCATTTGACAAATATATAATTATTGCCGATAGAGAAAAAGCTATAAGATACGGAATGCGACTTCTTCAAAAGGGAGATAGCCTTTTAATTGCAGGAAAAGGGCATGAAACTTATCAAATAATCGGAAATAAGAAAACACATTTTGATGACAGAGAAATAGTAAGAAAAATTTTAAAAGAAAAATAAAACCATGTTTTTTGTTAAATTTTAGTCATCTGAAAAATATTAAATAAAAATCTTTATAGCCCTTGACAAAAGGGCTTTTATAGTATAAAATAATTAGGTTAGAACTCATAACTAAATTTTAAAAAATATATTTTTTGTTAAAAATAATATATTTGAAGTGAATTTTAGAGTAAATCGATATACTTAAAATAAGTATGCACTTATGTTTGATAAAGTAATTTGAAAAAATAATAAAATTAAGAACTTTATCAAATGCAGCTTTATCAAATATAGATTGAAGAAATGAGCTTTATAAAAAGTTTTAGTTTTGAAAAATAACGCGAGAATAAATATATAAATCAAAGAAATTTGAGAGGAGGAAAAAGATGCCTACTATTAATCAATTAGTAAGATTTGGTAGAAGTACAACTGAAAAAAAGAAAAAATCACCTGCATTAAAAGGTAATCCACAAAAAAGAGGGGTTTGTGTAAGAGTATATACAACTACACCTAAAAAACCGAACTCAGCCTTAAGAAAGGTAGCAAGGGTTAAATTAGTAAATGGAATCGAAGTTACTGCTTATATTCCAGGAATCGGACACAACTTACAAGAACACAGTATCGTTCTTTTAAGAGGAGGAAGAACAAAAGATTTGCCAGGGGTTAGATATAAAATAATCAGAGGAGCATTAGATACAGCAGGAGTTGTAAACAGAAAACAAGGTAGATCAAGATACGGAGCGAAAAAAGGGTAATTAATTTTTAAAAAAGTAAGGAGGACAATTAAGTGTCAAGAAGAAGAAGAGCGGAAAGAAGAGATGTATTACCAGATTCTCAATTTAACGATAAAGTAGTAACTAAATTCATTAACGGATTAATGAAAGATGGGAAAAAATCATTAGCTGAACATATTTTTTATTCAGCATTGCAACAAATAACTGAAGAAACTCAAGAAGAAGGAATCGAAGTGTTCAGAAGAGCAATGGAAAACGTAAGACCTCAATTAGAAGTAAGATCTAGAAGAATCGGAGGGGCAACTTACCAAGTACCAGTTGAAGTTAGAAAAGAAAGACAACAAACTCTTGCAATTAGATGGTTAGTTAGATATACAAGAGAAAGAAAAGAATACGGAATGGTTGCTAAACTTAAAAAAGAATTAATTGCAGCTGCCAATAATGAAGGTGGATCAATTAAGAAAAAAGAAGATACATATAAAATGGCTGAAGCCAATAGAGCGTTTGCACATTATAAATGGTAATCTTAAATTTGCTTAATAAAATATTGAGTATTAAAAAATATTTGATATTTATATTTTTACAAAATTCATTTTTTCAGAATTGAATTATAAAAATATAATAATCAGGGTAGGAACTATCCAACGTGCTTGGTAAATATATTTTCCAAGAAGCTCTAGTTTTGAAAGCTTAGAGCAGTTTACACATGCTTCTTTTAAAGAAGTTTACAAAATAAGGAGGAAAAATTAAATGGCAAGAAAAGTTGCTTTGAAAGATACTAGAAATATTGGTATCATGGCACATATAGATGCCGGAAAAACAACTACAACTGAAAGAATTTTGTTCTATACAGGAGTAAATCATAAAATCGGAGAAGTTCACGAAGGAGCTGCTACGATGGACTATATGGAACAAGAACAAGAAAGAGGAATTACAATTACATCAGCTGCAACAACAGCATTCTGGAATGGACATAGAATTAACATAATAGATACACCAGGTCACGTTGACTTTACAGTTGAAGTAGAAAGATCATTAAGAGTATTAGATGGATCTGTTGCAGTATTTTCAGCAGTTGATGGAGTTCAACCGCAATCAGAAACTGTTTGGAGACAAGCAGATAAATATAACGTACCAAGAATGGCATTTTTAAATAAAATGGATAGAGTCGGTGCAGATTTTAATATGTGTGTAAACGATATTAAAGAAAAATTAGGTGGAAACGGTGTACCAATTCAATTACCAATTGGTGCTGAAGATGATTTTGAAGGAATTATTGATTTAGTAACAATGAAAGAATATTTGTTTAAAGATGAAACTATGGGTGCGGACTACGATATTACTGAAATTAGAGCAGAATTGGCTGAAAAAGCTGAAGAAGCAAGAGAACATATGATAGAATCTGTAGTTGAAACTGATGAAGAATTAATGGAAAAATACTTTGGTGGAGAAGAAATTACTGAAGAAGAAATCAAAAAAGCATTAAGAGTTGCTACAATAGCAGGAACTGTTGTACCAGTTTTATGTGGAACAGCATTTAAAAATAAAGGTATCCAACCATTACTTGATGCAGTAGTTGCTTATATGCCATCACCAGTAGATATTAACGAAGGTAAAGTAAACGGAACTGATCCTAAAACTGAAGAACCTATTCAAAGAACAATTTCAGATGATGAACCGTTCTCAGCATTGGCATTTAAAATTATCACAGATCCATTTGTTGGAAGATTATCATTCTTTAGAGTTTATTCAGGAGTATTAGAAAAAGGATCTTATGTATTAAACTCAACTAAAGGTAAAAAAGAAAGAATGGGAAGATTGCTTCAAATGCATGCTAACAAGAGAGAAGAACTTGATATAGTTTACTCTGGAGATATAGCTGCTGCAGTTGGATTGAAAGATACTACAACTGGAGATACATTATGTGCTGAAAATGCTCCTATCATATTGGAAAAAATGGAATTCCCAGACACAGTTATTCAAATAGCTGTTGAGCCAAAAACTAAAGCTGACCAAGAAAAAATGGGAACAGCATTATCTAAATTGGCTGAAGAAGATCCAACATTTAAAGTTACAACTAACCAAGAAACTGGTCAAACATTGATTTCAGGAATGGGAGAATTGCACTTGGAAATCATCGTAGATAGAATGAAACGTGAGTTCAAAGTGGAAGCAAATGTTGGTAAACCACAAGTTGCTTATAGAGAAACAATTAATGGAACAACAGATGTTGAAGAAAAATATGCTAAACAATCTGGAGGACGTGGACAATATGGACATGTTAAGATGAAAGTTGAAGCTAATCACGGAAAAGGATATGAATTTATCAATGAAATTACTGGAGGAGCTATTCCAAGAGAATATATCCCAGCAGTAGATAAAGGAATTCAAGAAGCATTAGAAGCTGGGGTTGTTGCAGGATACCCAGTTCAAGATGTAAAAGTTACATTGTATGATGGTTCTTACCATGAAGTCGATTCATCAGAAATGGCATTTAAGATTGCTGGATCAATGGCAATTAAAAAAGCTCTAAGAGCTGCAAATCCAGTATTATTGGAACCAATTTTCAAAGTTGAAGTTACAACACCAGAAGAATATATGGGAGATGTAATTGGAGATCTAAATTCAAGAAGAGGACAAGTTTCAGGAATGACTGACAGAAATAATGCAAAAATTATTGATGCAGAAGTACCTTTAGCACAAATGTTCGGTTATGCAACTGATTTAAGATCAAAAACACAAGGAAGAGCATCTTACTCAATGGAATTTGAAAAATATGTAGAAGTTCCAAAAAATATTGCTCAACAAGTAATTGATGAAAGACAAGGTAAATAATAAAAATAAAATCTTAAAAAACTAAAATTAAAGAAATAACGGAGGAAAAATTAAAATGGCAAAAGCTAAATTCGAAAGAAGCAAACCACACG
>NZ_DBHIXN010000081.1:0-5913 GCF_057270615.1 Leptotrichia sp. | reverse complement strand
TACGTAATATCTTACTTTTTCCTCTCATTTTTTCATCTCCTTTCGATATTTTTACTGATTACAATTTGAATTTTTTTATTATTTCTATTTTGAGTTATTATCTAAAAACTTACTTTCAAAGAGCCACTAAAATACATTTCCTGCTTCTTAGGGCTTAAATAGTCTGAATGCGCCATAGGTTTTGCATATCCAAAGTCAAAATCAAACATTTTTGTATCAAACCTGATTCCAGCTGTCATTCCAGTTACATATCCAGTCCTGTATTTAGATTTATCCCTGTTGTACTTTGCAGCCCCGTATCCATAATTAACATATGGAGAAACAACCGCAAATTTCTTAACTGGAATATTATATGCCAGCTCATTGCTGATTTCTATAGCCTTATCTCCCTGAATGGATTCTCTTGTATTATATCCTCCTACACTTCCAATACCACCTATAGTCTGCCTTTCACTTCCATAGAGCACATCATTTGAATAGCTTCCATAAACATTGGCCCTATAGATAAATTTGTTTGTTACTGGCTTGTAGTAGCTAAGGTTCACATTGTATTTATGAAACTGTGCTTTCGGAGTTGTATCTATTTTGCCGTTATCCCTTTCAGCATTAAATATTTTTAATCCTCTTTCGTAACCAATAGAACTTCCAAAAATTCCTCCAAAGAGTGAAGTAGTAGTATTAAGGCTCACTGTACCGACTGTAAGTTTTCTGTCAGACAATACCGACTTTTCAAGATAGCTCTGATTATGTCTTCTTCTAATTCCCAAATCAAGACTAACCTTGCTTTTCTGATTTCTAAACAATATTTTTTCGAGATCTGCTGATAAAATATGATTGCTCGAATACATGTCATATACAGTATTTGCTGTATAAAAGCTGCTTTCCTGAATACTTTTACTTGAATTGAGTTTTAAGGTGTAAGTTCTGAACTTCATTGTATATCCAAAATTAAACATATCAAGCCGCCTTTTATATGGCAATGTATCCCCATTTGCAGGATCATATCCTACTGGTCCTATTGGCAAAATCTCTCCGGGCTTTAATTCTTCAATTGTTTTCTTCCAGCTTCTGTCTGGATCCTTTTTAGGTACAGTCATATATGTGAAATAGAAGTTGTCTCCAATTCCAAGAGGGCTGTCAATATTAAGGTTGATACCTCTCCTCCATATTCCATTCTGCTTGCTGTCCCCATAGTTGTTAGCTAAGATTCCGACAGTATATTTATTCTTTAATCTATTTTTTACTTCAATTCTTGAATAGTTTTCCTTTCTTCCAGGAAGAACTTCCATAGTCATATTGTTGGCATTGATTGAGTTAAAATTGTCAGTTGCCGTGTCAATGTCCCTGATATTAAAGATTTTCCCCTTGTTCTTTGAAAACATAAAAAATTCCTTATACTTATCAAGCCCATTTCCGGAATTGATCCTTATATCCTCGATTCTTCCTGCAACAATTTCAAGATTTAAAGCTCCAGTAGTCAGGTCATTATTCTTGTCAAAGTTTACAACAGATGTAGTATATCCTTTAGAAATTAACTTGTTTGTAAGATCTGTAAGAAGGTTTTGGATGTCATTGGAACTAAGTTCAAGAAAGACATACTTTCCAATAATTTTATTTTTTTCCCTTTGAGATAACAGCCTGTCGTTGTCTTTTATATTGACTGATTTAATTAAAAATTTATTAGAATTCAAGTTGCCGCTTTCAATATCCTTATCAATCTGAGGCTTAGGGCTGTCAAACTTTGTATTCTCAAACTCCTTCTGCATTTTCTCCTGCTGCTGCCTTGTTCTTTCTTGCTCAATCTGTCTTTGCTGAATATCAATAATTCTGTTAGCTTCATTAACTGGAGCTGGAAAGGCAAGATTTGCAAGTAAAAAAACACAACAACTTACTATTTTTTTCATAAATTTTTACACCTCCTTTTTTTAATTAAAGATTAAATAATTCTAACACAAATTAAAAGAAAATGCAAATAAAAAACGTTTTTAAAGAAACAGTATTTTAGATGAGAATATTATTAATATATATTCATATAGAGGCATATGAGGGTAAATTTGACTATGAAATAAGTTTGTAGTGTAAAAGGTTGGATAATTAGAAAAAATTGCTTAAAATGGCTTATATTAGCAAATTTTAAATTTATAAAAAGTGTATATACATCGTATTCCCCTTTTTTGATATAAAAATAACTTTTTACGAGTGATATAAATTTATTATAACTGTGATTTTATTTCCATTTTTTCGATTTTTAATTGTCTAATTTTTCTTTGAAATTTTTTTATTTCCTTGTTTATTTCTTCAAGTCTTTTTGTATAATCTATTTCAGCTTTTGCCTTTAATTCTTTTATTATATTTGGAGCTTCTTTTGGGTTATTTAAAATTTCCTCTATTTTTTCTTCAGATAAATTTTCAGAGTTTTGGTTAATATATTTCACAGTTCTTTTTGAACTTTTCAAGGCCATAGGATTTTCTCCATATTCTAAATATTGTTTATATTTCATAATAGAAATTGAGACCTGATCCTTAGAGAAGCCCATACTTTTATACCATGCCATAAAAGAGCCATCTTTTTGTGTTTTAAATTTTTCCTGTGCTTCATATAAATATTTACACATTTCTTTTGTTCTATTTTGTATCAGATTCCAAGCCATATACAAATTATTTTCAATACTTCTTATTTCAGAAATAAATTTATCATCTGTTATTTCATAAGCTGAAAAATCAAAATTACTTTCATATTGTTTTATGTTTTCAATTGTTAATTCGTCTATTTTCTTTAATGAGTCAAATCTTCCCATTGTAATACTCCTTTGAATTTTTTATAAAGATTGTATCATTTCGACCGCGGTCGAAATGGAAAAACTATTCTAATTCTTTGATTAGTTCATTTGCAATATTTCTGTAATCTGTCGATGAAGGCGAGGACTTTTTATAAGTTATAATATCAAGATTTTCTAACATTGCATTATTTATATTTGAATCTTTTCTAATATAATTTTTGGATAAAATATTTGGACTAAGTCCCAAGTCATTTGAATTAAAAAAATCTGTGTATTCTTTCAATGCATCTGCAAAAACTCTTGTTCTTTCTTCTACTTGAACAAAAAATACTTTTTTTAATTCTAGTTTAGGATTATTTCTTTTTCCAATAAAATATATTTTTATCAGATCATTAATACCATTGGTATCTATCAGGCTACATTTTGAAGGTGCTACAATATAGTCTGTTGCATTTAAAATACCCCTTACCGTGTTATTTATTGAACCTTCAGTATCAATAATGATATAGTCATAGTCCTGTTTCAGTTGTTCTGTTATATTTGAAAAAATATTAAAGATAGCTTGATTGTCAGAATAACTCGCAAAAAGCATTTCAAGTTGAAGTAATTTTTCATCAGAAATTATAACATCTACTTTATTTTTGCTTGTAATATATTTTGCCTTATCAAATTTCATTGTTTCGTAACATTCTTTTATTAAGTCAAAAATTGTATTATCATTTTTTAAATTAAGATAAGTTGAAACAGCATTTCTTGGGTCAGTATCTATTAATAATATCTTTTTTCCTTTCAAGCTCATTGCATAAGCAAGATTAACAGCTGTAACGGTTTTTCCAGCCCCGCCCTTAGGATTTACTATGCTTATAACTTTCATAAAATACCTCCTTTAAAAATCTATTTATATTTTATATTTCGACCGCGGTCGAAATGTTAAAATTAACAAATATGAAATAAAAAATTATACTTAATAATATTGTACTTTGACTTCCTTAAAACGTCAATAATAATTTTTGATTTTTTGTAAATTTTTTCAGATGAAGATGGCAGAAAAATGATTCAGTTTTGCGAAGTGAAACGCTCGCATTACGAACTCATTTTTTTGCCTGAAAAGCCCTCGGCGTTTGAGAGCTCGGCAGTAATTTTTGAAAAAAATGACAGGCGAGCCATTCATTTTTAATGAATGGAGGAGCTTTGCAAAGGGCTTCGCCCTCTTGCATTGCGACTGGCCGATGCAAAAATTGAGCAGTCCCGAAACTTACGATTTGCAAAAAAAATTATAAATAAGTATAATTAAAATAAATTGAAAAATGAAGAAACATTTTTTGATAAAAGGGGGAATAAAAAATGGCTGAGATTTCAGCAATAAACAATTTCAAGAAATACAATTCTGGATCAGGCAGGAGCAGCATTAACAATGTAGTCAGGGAAGCATTCCGTGAACTGGAGAAGTTTAAGAATAATGTCAATCAGGAACTGACACAGTTTAACAAAATTCTTGTCAAGGATTTATCTGTCCTTGAACGGCAGTATTATGATACAGAAGTTGACAGCAGGAGCAGGGATGTGGTAAGCGTCGTATCGCAGGTGCAGACAGGAAATTTTGAAGTAAGGAATGGAGTAGATTTGACATATATGCTTTCCCTTGAAAAGTGGGAGCAGTATTACAAGGAAAATCTTGAGTTCTTAAATAAAAAATTTGGTAAAAATGCTCGTTGTGTATATGCAGTAATTCACTTTGATGAAAGCACGCCTCATTTGCAGTCAATGTGGACTTTTTCAGAAGAGAATAATCAGAAAGACGAGTATACGGTAAGTGATGTTAACACATCAAAAGTTAAATCGGCTTTAACCAGTGCATTTTTGAGAAGAAATAAGGAGCTTGGGCTAATTGCTGGAACTGATGAGTATAAAAAGGCGTTTGAGGAATTTAAGGTTCAGGAGAAGCCCAAAATCATTGAAAGACAGTTAGCCAAGATGAACAAAAATAAGTCAGATAAAAAGTTTAAATTTGAGAGCGGGACTTCTCCGTTTACTAAAGATTTTTACAGGACTTTCAATGAAGAATTTGTAAATGATTTTATGGTTAAAAATCTTTCCATTAATGAGTTAAAAAATAAGGTTAAGGTGTTTTCAAATGAAGGTGCGGAAGTTGTAGTCAGAAGGACTGAAAAAGTAAATTCTTCTGAAGATCTTGACAGGACAAAATTCGCTATGGAAAAGGAGAAAAAGGATCTTGAAAGTAAGATTGGCAGCAATGATTATTCAAAAAATGAGTTTATGAAATATACAGAAATTCTTTCAAAAAGGGAAATTATTGACAGAAAGAAAAAAATTTCAAAGGAAGATTTCTTGAATGAATTTAAAAACTATGAAACAGATTTCAAGGTAAGAAAAAGTAATAAGGAAATTACGGATTTTAAGCGTATTTTCAATATAAAAAAGATAATCAAGGACAAATTAAATCAAAGACACAATAACAAAAATTTCAAGAAAAATCTTAAAAAAGAAATAAAATTATTTGATGAAGTCTTTAAGAATGTAGATTTTGAAGCAATCAATAAAAAAATAGAAGATTATTCAAAAGGAGAAAAAATTGAAGAGCTAATCAAGAACAGGGAAAACCTGTATTTTGAGATTAAAACACTTGAAACTGAAGAGAGTAATTTAAAAAGTTCAATTAATTTTTTGGAAAAGGAACAAAACAGCAAAAATAATGAAATACGTAATCTTGATGAACAAATCTGGGAAAAGAAAATGGAAGCGGAAAAACCTTACGTCGTTTCAGAAAGGCGGAAACAGGAACTCATTAATGAAGCTCTTAACGAAGCGAGAAAACGTGGAGATACCTTGATGAGAAATATTAAGAAGGACGTAGAAAAGGAAGAAGCCAAGAATAATGCTATAAAGCAGGATATTCTGAATAAAAGGCTTCAACTGGAACAAGAACAGCAGGAACTTAATAACAGGCTTAGACAGCTCAATGATAGCTATGCAGATCTGGAAAAAAAGAAAAGGCATAGAAAAGCCGAACTTGAAAAACTGGGTCAGCCAATTATACAAAAAGAAGTTAATGATTTAGTTCGTGAACATTTGAGATACTACGAAGTTACAGACAAGGATATTTTAAATTTTA
>NZ_DBHIXN010000080.1:0-6159 GCF_057270615.1 Leptotrichia sp. | reverse complement strand
ACTAGAGAGATAAATGAAACTTTCAAATGGGTTCAAGAAAATCCTCATTTACAATACAAAGCTAAAAAAATTGATGGTTATTATCAAAAGATGAATAATCCTGAGGCTTCAAGACGAGATATCGCAATGGCTTTAGCAGCTTCAGTTTATTTGGAAACTTACTTATTCTATAGTGGATTCTTTTTACCACTTTGGCTTGCAGGACAAGGAGAAATGGTTGCAAGTTGTGATATAATTAAAAAGATTATTGCAGATGAATCGATTCATGGAGTATTTGTTGGATTGCTATTCCAAGAATTGTATAATTCGTTTGATGAGGAAACTAAAGAAGGAATAAGAAGCGAGTTGAATACGTTGCTTTATGAATTGTATGAAAATGAGAGCAGATATACTGATGAAGTGTATGGAGATGTTGGACTTACAGGAGATGTAAAAGAGTATATTCGTTACAATGCAAATAAGGCCCTTATGAATTTAGGATTTGAAGAAGAATTTGAAGTAAAAAATGTAAATCCAATTGTTCTAAATGGATTAAACGTAGAAACAACTCAGCATGATTTTTTCTCTAAAAAATCTACAAACTATGAAAAAGCGTTGGAAGTTGTTCATTTGCATGATGATGACTTTAAATTTGATGATGAAGATGCAGATGAATTGATTTAGGAATTTTAGTTATGAAAATTATAATATCACCGAGTAAAACTAAAAAAATTAATAATTTACCAGTTGAATTGAAAAATATTTTAATTGAGAAGAATGATTTTTATCCAGAAATTCTTTATCCGAGAATAACTAATGAAATTATTGAGCGAATTAGAATGTTTTCTGTAGAGGAAATTGAGAAAAAATTTAAATTAAAAAAAGATAAGGCAGAAAAATTGTTAGAATTTTATCAAAATTATGAAAATGAGAAGAGTGGTAATGCTTTGGCAAGTTATACAGGTGTTGCGTACAAATCTATTGAAATTGATACATTTGATATTAAAGATTTTGAATACTTGGAGTCACATTTAGTAATTTTATCAGCTTTGTATGGGATTTTAACACCGTATACTAATATTAAAGAATATCGGCTTGATATGACAAATTCGATTTTTGAAAATAAATCACTCTATGAAGTTTGGAAAAGTAGTATAAATGAATACTTTGAGGAAGAAGATATTATTTTAAATCTTGCATCAAAAGAATACTCGAAATTGATAAAATCTGATAATTTAATTGATTTTGAATTTTGGAATGATACGAATGGAAAATTAAAACAAATTAGTACTAATTCAAAGAAGATGCGTGGTTTCACTTTGAACTACATTGTAAAAAATCGAATTACAAATATAAATAATTTGAAAGATATTACTTTAAATGAGTATGTTTTCAATAAAGATATGTCAAGTGAGAAAAAATTTGTTTATGTGAAAAGATAATAAAAAAAGTGAATAGTAAAAAAATAATTGTTGAATTTAGAATTTTTATAAAGTTGTAAAAGGAAGGAAAGAATATATGAATAAATTAATATTGATTTTTTTATTATTAGAAATTTTAGGATTTTCAAAAGATAAAATTGCGATGAAAGATAAAAAAATAACTGAGGAAAAAAGAAAATTTTTATTAAAACTTTCAGAACAGGCACCATATAAGTCAGAAATTGGAAATTTAGTAGATTATAATTATATCTGCATTTTTTATAATTAATACAAAATCCCATTTGAATAATGAACTTTTTAGTAGATTAAATCTAATATTTTCTTTTACATAATTAAAATAAATATTCGCTTTTTAAATAGGGAATAGTATAAATAGTTAAAAAAATAGAGAGTTTTAAACACATTCTCTCTATTTTTATTTATACATGTTTATAATAAAAATCAATTCAAAAATTTCCCTTTCACAAATCCCCCAACCTTAACTAACGCTAATAAAACTGTAAGTAACACAATAATCGAAGGGCCTGACGGAATATTCAGTGTGTAGGAAAAATACAGTCCTGATAGTATTCCGATGAATGAGAAAATTATAGACAAAACTATAATTGTAGAATATCGTCTAGCAAGTGAAGCTGCGATTGCCTGAGGGATTGTTAGGATTGAGATTATCAGGATAATTCCGATTGTTTTGATGTTTATTATTATTGCAGAAGATATTAGGATTATCATAAAATAATTTATAAAAGTTACTGGAACGCTATGAATTTTGTAGAAATTTTCATCAAAGCTAGTGTAGATTATACTTTTGTAAAAGATGATAAAAAATATGACTGTAATGATGTCCAGTATTAATAATAAAATTATGTTTAGGCTGTTGGATAAAAGGATGTTTCCAAACAGGTAAGTTGACATATCAGATTGATAGCCAGGCGTCAGGAAAGAAAAAATGATTCCAATAGCCATTCCCATTGACATAACGATACCTATTCCTAAATCCCCGTCAACGTGAAGAGTGTCTTTTAAAATCAAAATTAGTACACCTGACAATATTGAGAAAATCAGTCCAAAAAATAATGGATCTTTTATTGGCAAGTTAAAGAAGTAAATTAGGTAAATTCCTATTCCGATACCGCCGTAAGAGGCGTGGCTGATACTTGATGAAATAAAGACCATTTTTTTATTTACAATGTAAGTTCCTATTATTCCACAGCATATACTTGAAAGAAGCCCGACAATAAGGGCATTTCTCATAAAGGCGTATTCAAAAATTTTTATAAATTCCATATTTCCCCAATCTTTAATAATTTATCTTTAATTTTGTAAATTTTATTTGTGTGAATGTAAATAAGGATTGCTGCATACGTAATCTTCCTTTTTCTCATAAACTCGAATATTGCCTTCTACGACAAAAATTGAGTCGATGTAGTTATAGATTTTTTCAAGTTCGTGAGAAATTACGACTAGCGTTGAATCTGACAATTCCTTTATTTTTTCAAAAAGTTTAAACTCAAATTCCTTATCCAGAAATGATTCTGGCTCATCAAGAAAAATAAGTTCTGGTGAAGAAATTAAGGCACGTGCAATTAATGCTCTTTGAAGCTGTCCGCCAGATACTTCATTTATTAATTTATTTTTCAAATGTGAAATACCAAATTCTTTTAGTAATGACTCAGCTTGTTTTTTTTCATTGTTATTGAATCTTCTAAAAAGATTGCTTTTGTCAGCTAAACCTGAAATTACCAAGTCAAAAATATTAATAGGAAAGGAAGTATCAAATTCTCTTATTTGCGGAAGATATCCAATTTTACTTTTATTTGTAAAAAATTTAATATTGCCAGAATTTTTTTTCAAAAATCCAAGCATAACTTTTATCAAAGTCGATTTTCCGCCTCCATTTCTTCCTAGAATTGCCACATTTTTTCCTTTAAAGATATCTAAATTTATATCGTTCAAAATATAATCATTGCTGTATTTAAAATTAAGATTTTTTACACTCACAAGTTTTTTATTTTGTTCATTAATCATTAAATTTTTATCCTTTCATTTTTTTGTTTTTTAATTAGGCTTGCCTGATGCCAAAAATACAATATAATTAACATATTAAGAATACTGAGCTATCAAGCAAGACTTTTGAATAAAAATTTTTAATCCAGATAATTAACAAATTGTTTTAGATTTTCAAAGACATTTTCCTTGTCAACATTAAATTCAGCCACTTTTGAGTTAGGAATTTCTTTTGAAATAGCTTCAGCACTTTGTTTTGGAAATTGAGGTTGAACTAGGATTGTAGTTACGTTGTGTTTTTTTGCTTCGTCAATGATTTCCTTTATTTGTTGTGCTGATGGCTCTTTCCCTTCATGTTCGATTGAAATTTCTTCAATGGCATAATTTTTTAAGAAATAGTTTAATGCAGGGTGGTAAATCATAAATGATTTTTTAGTTTTTGAAGCCATTTTTTGTGAAAGTTCTGATTTTACTTGATTAAGTTCTGAAATAAAGGCGTTGTAATTTTTTTCAAAAGTTTCTTTTTTATTTGGATAAAGTTTTGATAATTCATTTTTTATATTTTCAGCAACTTTGGGCATCATATCAAATGAAAACCATACATGTGGATCAATTCCTTCATGTTCTTGATGTTCATGTTTTTCATTTTTTCCATGTTCATGCTCGTGTTCGTGATCATGATCTCCTTTGATAAATAAATTTTTATCAACACCATCCAAAACATTAACAATTTTATTTTTATCATTTAAACTATCAGAAATAGTTTCTTCAAATCCTAGCATATCATAAGTAAAAAATACTTTTGAATTTTCTAAGATTCTTAAATCTGAAGGTTTTGGCTCAAATAATTCGTGATTCATATTTGGTTGTACAATGGAGATCACTTCAAAGTCATTTCCTGCAATTTTTTGAGTAAGCCATTTTAAAGGCGGTACACTTGTTACAATTTTTTCTTTTGAACCTGATGTTCCTTGTTCGTTTTTATTGTCAGATGTTTTTCCACAAGAAAAAATAAATAATGCTGATAGCAAAATCAAAGTTAATAATTTTTTCATTTTAATTCCTCCTAAAATATATAATTTGTATTTAGCTATAAAGTAAAATTTTATAGTTATAATTTTGGGGTTAAACTTTAAAATATTTTCACTTTATTATAAAATTAATCACAGTCGTTACATTTTCCTTTGAAAATCGAAAGATGTGATAAAAGTGAAAAACCACGTTTTTTTAGTTCATTTTTTTCTTTTTCATTTTCCTCATTTGAAAATTCAGGCACGATTTCAATATGTTTGCAAGAATCACAAATAAAAAAATTAGCATTTTCTTCTTTAAAATAATATTTCTCATTTTCCAAATCAAATGAAAAAATATGGTTATTTTTTTCCAAAAACTCCAAAGCCCGATAAACAGTTGATAAGTCAAAATCCACTTTTGATTTTAAAGACTTAGCATTTATTGGAGTGTCTAAAGACTGTACAATATCAAGTACTTGTTGCCTTTTTTTAGTTAATTTCATAATAACATCTCCTAATAATAAAAAACGTTTTTTATTTTAGCAAATTTGCAAATCATTTGCAAAATATAACTTATTATATATTAAAAAAACCTATTTGTCAAATGAATAGGTTTTCATATATTTAAATAGTAAAACTGATTTAAAATCAAATAAAAACTAAAAAATTAGTGCGTCACTGCTATAATAACTTTTCCATTAGCACTATTTGATTCTAAATATCTATGTGCCAAAGAAATTTCATCTAATGTAAATATTTTTGAAATACATGGTTTAATATTATATTTTTCAATAAATTCAAACATTTCCTTTATTGTATCTTTATTGACATTTGTACTATCAAATGAAGTTAAATACGACTCTGAAATAATATCAACCAATGGCTCAAAATCTTCAATTATCCAGCCTCCAAGACATCCTGTCATACAGACGATTCCACCTTGCTTTACTAATTTTAGCGATGATTTCAAAGTTGGTCTTCCAATTAATTCCAAAACTTTATCCACGCCATCTGGAAATAATTTTCTTAAATCTTCATCAAAATTTTCATCTCCAACAATCACTTCATCTGCACCTTTTTCCTTCAAAAACTGCTCTTTAGATGCACTTCTGCTCGTAGCGATAACTCTCACATTGATAGCTTTTGCCAACTGAATAGCTGCTAATGCCACCGACCCTGTTCCACCTCGAACTAAAAGTGTTTCTCCTTCCTTTAATTTCAAACTTTTAAAAAGTGAGCCGTATGCTGTATAATAAAGTTCTGGATACGCTGCAATTTCTGACCAGAAAATATTTTTTTCTGTGATTTCTAAATTTTTTGAAAATCTTTCTTTTAACAATTCTTTGCTTTTTAATTCGATATTTTTGAAAAAATCTTTTTCATCAGGCAATCTCTGAACCTCCCACGACTAAAGTCGCAGGGTTCTAAAATCTTTAAAATTATTTAAAAATTTTCTAAGAAGTTTGATAGCTTTACACTACCCTTATTCTTTTAGGCGTGTTCAGCTCACCTCTATTGTATAGGATACTTAAATCCACAACTTTACTTTTCCTTAATATGTTTAATGCTCCATTACAATCTGCATTTAATTGATAGCCTTTACTTGTTTGATATAATCCTCTTTTTATTCTTTTTCCACTGAATATATATTCTTGCGGATTTTCTCTATCATATATTGGAATTTTATCTCCATCAAAGAAACTTGCTTTTGATGTATAACT
>NZ_DBHIXN010000079.1:0-6711 GCF_057270615.1 Leptotrichia sp. | reverse complement strand
ATTACAGAATGTTCCAATTTACCATTTAGAATAACAACATTTTCTACGCCATTTTTTATCGCATTTAGGCAAGTTGTAACTTTTGGCAACATTCCGCCACTGATAATTTCCCGTTCTATTAAATCATTTACTCTTTTCACATCAATTTCATCAATAAGAGTTTTTTTATCATTGTAATCAAGTAAAATTCCATCAACATCTGTCAAAAATATCAATCTATCCGCCTGTAATTTTCCAGCAATCGCACCTGCCACATAATCTGCATTAATATTGTATGTCTGACCGTTTTTGTCAACTCCGATAGATGAAATTACTGGAATTGCATCATTTGATTCCAATAATTCTATAACTTCAGTATTAATTTTCTTAATCTCTCCGACAAATCCAATATCAACCTTTTCTCCATCAACTTCAACAAACTTTTTCTCGACAAATACCATATTTCCGTCTTTTCCACTAAGACCAACAGCTTTTCCGCCATATTTATTGATGTCTGACACAATTCCTTTATTAACTTTCCCAGAAAGTACCATTTCCACAATTTCCATCGTTTCTTCATCAGTCACACGATTTCCTGCGACAAATTTGCTCTCTTTTCCAATTTTTTGAAGCATCTCGTTTATCTCAGGCCCTCCACCATGCACAATCACAGGATTTATCCCAACATATTTCATAAGAACCACATCTTGAATGAACTGTTCCCGAGCAACAGGATTAACCATCGCACTTCCGCCATATTTAATAACAATCGTTTTATTATGATATTTTTTTATAAACGGCAACGCCTTTACTAAAATTTTCGCTTTATCTAAATTTGAAATCATATTTTCCCTTTCTTTATTACTAAAATTTTTCTTATTTTTTAATTTTAAAAATAATTTTTTCAAAATTTATCTTGAAAAGTTTACTAACAAATAATTCTTAAAATCATAAATTTATTTTAAAAATTATTAAGTATGATACTCCGCATTAATTTTCACATAATCATAACTCAAGTCACATCCCCAAGCAGTCGCTTCAAATTCCCCATCATTTAACTCAATAATTATTTCAACGGTTTCAGCCTTCAAAATTTTCTCAGCTTTTGGAACATCAAAATCCTGTGCCATACCATTTTTCGCAACTTGAACCATATCATTTCCAGCTTTTAGAAAGATATTAACTTTATCAATCATCAAATCAGCTTCCGAATATCCAACCGCACACAAAATTCTTCCCCAATTTGGATCACCACCAAAAACTGCCGCTTTAAAAAGACTTGAAGTAATAACTGATTTTGAAACTTTTTTCGCATCTTCCAGCGTTTTTGCTCCATTTGTTGTAACTTGAATCAATTTTGTTGCACCTTCTCCATCTTTCGCAATTAATTTAGCCAATTCTTCATTCACTTTGTATAACGCCTTTTTAAACTCATCATATCCAGCTGAATTCTCATCAACAATTTTTTCATTCCCTGCAAGTCCGTTCGCCAAAACACAAGCCATATCATTTGTGCTTGTATCTCCGTCAACTGAAATCATATTGAAAGTGTTGTCAGCAATTTCAGAAAACATTTTTTGCAATAATGATTTTTCAATATTCACATCAGTTACAGTAAATGAAAGCATTGTAGCCATATTTGGATGAATCATTCCAGAACCTTTACACATTCCAGCCACTTTCGCCTTTTTTCCAGCAATTTCAATTTCCAAGCAAATTTGTTTAACAAAGGTGTCAGTAGTCATAATCGCAGTAGCCGCATCAATTCCGCCATCTTCCGACAAATTTTCCACAACTTTCTCAATCCCGTTCTCGATTTTTTCCATATCAAGCTGAACCCCAATAATTCCAGTCGACTGAACCAAAACTTCCTCAGCACTCAATCCCAATTTATTCGCAACTAGCTCAGTCATTTTTTTAGCATTCGCAAGTCCAGTATCCCCCGTACAAGAATTTGCATTTCCACTATTTACAATAATCGCCTGTGTATTCTTATTTTTTACATGCTCAATATCCAGAATAATTGGTGCAGCCTTTGCCAAATTTTTTGTAAAAACAGCAGCTGAAACCGCCTTTTCCTCACTATAAATCAAAGCCATATCTTTTTTTCCACTTTTTTTCAATTTTGCTGATATTCCAGTCGCTTTAATCCCTTTAACATCAGTAATTGTTCCATTTTCTATTATTTTCATATAACTTTTGTATGATAAATAATTTTTGATTATTTTATAAAAATTATGAATCACACGCTCCTTTCTTTTTTATCTGTAAAAACCTATTAATAAAATCTTATTAACAAAATATTTTTATAAATACATCGACAAAAATTCCAATCCTTCATTTTCATCAAATCCAAATAAAATGTTCATACTCTGAACCGCTTGTCCACCAGCACCTTTTATCAAATTATCAATCGCCGATACAACAACGATGTTCCCAAATTCCTTGTCATATCGAACACCAATCTCACAAATATTACTATTTTTCACATTTTTTATCTCTGGCAAATTTTCAGTAACTCTCACAAAATAGTCATTTTTATAAAATTCATTATAAATTTCATAAATTTTTTCTTCCGTCAAACTTTCCTTAAATTCATCCTTCACATCCAAATAAATTGTCGAAAGAATCCCTCTATTTATCGGCAACAAATGCGGAGTAAACACTAAATTAATATCCCCATTCGATAATTTATCCATTTCTTGCTTTATTTCAGGTGTATGTCTATGTTTCAAAATATTGTAAGCCTTAAAATTTTCATTAACTTCAGCATAAATTAAATCCAATTTAGCACTTCTTCCAGCTCCCGAAACTCCTGACTTCGAATCAACAATAATTTTTTTCGTATCAACAAGCCCATTTTTTAGTAACGGTGCCACGCCTAAAATAGCAGAAGTGGGATAACATCCAGGTGAAGCCACAACCTTCGTATTTTTAATTTTTTCCTTATAAATTTCTGGAAGTCCGTAAACTGCATTTTGATTGATTTCTGGATAATTATGTTTCACTTTGTACCATTTTTCATATAATTTAGAATCGTCTAATCTAAAATCTGCTCCCAAATCAAAAACTTTCACATCATTTTCAAGTGCTTTTTTTGTTATTTTTTCAGATAATCCATGTGGCAATGCCAAAAATAATACATCAATATTTTTGAAATTTTCTTCAGCTTCTTCCAAAGAAATTAATTTTTTCTTAAAATACTTTTTATAGTTTGCATATACATTTCCTATATCTTCTCCAGTACTTGAGTGTGATGATATAAACTCAAGTTCTACTTCCTTGTGATTATTTAATATCCAGACTAATTGCTGTCCAGCATACCCTGTCGCTCCAATAATACCAGCTTTTATCATAAAAAATCATCTCCTTAAAATATTAAAATAAAAAGAGCCTTTTAACAGGCTCTAAATAAAATTATAAAAATTATATATAAAATCAAAGAGCCAATAACCTTCAAGTCATTGGCAAAAAACTATTTTTATTAAAACGGAAATCTATTATAAAAATGATTATATACCATAAGACAAGGGGTTATAATTTATTTGTAATTATTCTATTATCCCTTATCCTTCTTATCATTTTCATAACATTTCCTCCTATCTATTTTTTATCTTCCTTTTGATAAATCTATTATATCAAAAAAACTATATAAAATCAATATGTTGAATATATAAGTTTTTAATGATTATATTAATTAAACTAATGATTTAACTTTCATAAACAATATCAAAATCAACTAATATTGGCAAATGATCTGAAAGCTGAGTTTGTATAACTTCATAACTATTTACCTTTATTTCTTTTGAACAAAGCACAAAATCAAGTTCACGCTTCGGATTCCAGCTTGGAAAAGTAGGATCTTTTCTTGTATTTACATTTTTTAAATCAGAAGCCTGTAAAAACATTTCAAGCTCTTCTTCACCCCAAAAAACATTAAAATCACCAGCCACAATAACTGGCTTTTTACAATTTTTCACAAGATTATAAAGCTGTATAATTTGTTTTTGTCTCGTTTTTCCTCCAAGTGCTAAATGTACAAGAAATACAATCACATCCTCTGTTTCTACCTCGATAATCAATTTCTTCATCCCAATATCCAAATAATGAAATTCTTTTCTTAAAATTAAATCTTTAAAAAGCAAAGCATTTCCCTGTTTTCTAACCATTGGAAATTTCATATACTGTGAATCTTTCTCATATTTATACTGATAAACATTATTGTTTCTTGTAATTCTGCCAAGAAGTGTAGCCTGATTTCTGCTATACATCCGAAATGATCCAAGATCTACTTCTACAAGTCCCACAATATCAGGTTTATATTTATTAATAAATTTCCCAATCCGATAAATATGCTTTACAGAATGACCCAAATATCCACGTATATGTTTAAATGGCTGCTTCAAATATTTTCCAGTCCCGTATCGAATATTATACAAAAGGAATTTCATTTTTCCTCACTTCTCTTTCTTGTATCTTCACAAAATTATACAAATCACTTTAACATTAGACCTGTTCGATAACTATACAAACTTAGAATTTAATAAAATAAATATCTTGAAGCAAGGGGTCTTGACCCCTTGTATAGATAAAAAACTTAGGTTATCGAACATATCTATTAAATAAATATATTCAACAACTTTAATACTTTTATTTTTGACAAAATGTTTGACTCCTTGAGTAATACTTTCCATATTTATAATTGCCAAATATGTCTAACAGGATTTATTTTTTTACTATCCCAACTCCATCTCCAAACGGCAGCAGTACAAAATTATACTCTTCATTCAATTTTTCTATAAATTCTTTAAGTCTTTTTACAATTGTCTTATATCTTTTTGGAATTTTCTCCTTATCTACCGCAACCAGTCCACGAAACATGAGATTATCAATAAAAATAATTCCATTTTCATTGAGAAGTTCATAACTCATTTCAAAAAACTTCAAATACTTCCCTTTTGAAGCGTCAATAAAAATAAAATCATACTTCATATTCTTATCAAGTTTTGGAATTTCTTCTAAAGCATCTCCAAAAACCATTTTATTCTTTTCAAATAATCCCAGTTTCTTAAAATTTTCCACAGCTTTTCCATAACGAATTTCATCAATTTCCATTGTTGTTAAAAATCCGCCATTTTCATTAGCAATTTGTGCCAAAAAAAGTCCTGAATATCCTGTCGCCGTACCAATTTCCAAAATATTTCCTGCTTTTATATTTTTAGCCGTAAAAATCATATAATTTAATACTTCATCTGTAATAATCGGCACATTTTCCGCCAGACTCTCATCCTTCATATTTTGTATAATTTCATTTTGAATTTTAAACAAATTTTGTGCATACTTTGATGATTCCATAAAATTTTCTATCATAAATTATCCTTTTTCTTTTAATTTTAGTCATTTTTTTATTTTTATTGTCACTGTTATTTTAAAATTTCAAAAATTAAATTTTTAAGTTTCACAACTTTAATATTTACAGCATTTCTCCCATTTTAAAAATAGGCAGCATAACTGAAAATACAATCATTCCAATAATTACTCCACTGAACCTCCCACGACTAAAGTCGCAGGGTTCCAAAATCTTTAAAAATATTTAAAAACTTTCTAAGAAGTTTGATAGTTCTATGCTATCCTTATTCTTTTAGGTGTGTTCAGCTCACCTCTATTGTATAGGACGCTTAAGTCCACAACTTTACTTTTTCTTAATATATTTAATGCTCCGTTACAATCTGCATTTAATTGATAGCCTTTTCTTGTTTGATATAGTCCTCTTTTTATCCTTTTTCCACTGAATATATATTCTTGTAGATTTTCTTTATCATATATTGGAATTTTATCTCCATCAAAGAAACTTGCTTTTGATGTATAACTTTCTTCTTGCAGTTTAAATTCTATTCCATATAGTTTACATAGATATATTAATTTATCTCTTAATTTTCCATATGGTATATTTACAAAGTTTTGATTATTTATACTTCCTATATTTGAATTTCTTTGAAAATCTTCATTATATCCTAGAACTATTTTTCCTATATCATTATTAAGACAATAATTTACAATTATTCTTGCCGCTTTTGAAAGATAATCTTCTATACGATTATTTCTCTTTCTAGTTATTCTCTTTTGTCTTAATGTTATATGCTCTATCTTTTGTTTATCTTTAATGCTTTGCAATTTTGCATTTGTCTTGTTATAGTATTGATTTATTGATTTTAATTTTCTACCATCTATTATGAATGATGCTCCATTATTAGTTACACAAGTACAAAGATTGTCTATACCTAAATCAATTCCTAGTGCATTTTCTTTATTTAATTCCCTTTGAACTTCTTCTACCTCATAAGTATATTGAATTTCAAAGTACCTAGAATGTTGTTTTGGTATTATTCTAATCTCTTTTATTCTCTTGTTTTTTAATACTGGTGGTAGTTTTACTGCGATTTCCTTATGTGTCTTTCTAAATGAATTTGAATAAGGAACTCTCAGAATATCACCTTTTAATCTTACAAAACCTATAACAAGAGTAGTAAAACTATCTTTAGCAAGATATTTAGGTAATTTTATTTTACCATTATATTGACCATTCTTAGCAAGTTTTAAAAGTCCAAAAAATGATTTAAAACTTCCGTCTACTTCTTTTAGAATTTGTTGAGCCATATTAGAATTTAACTTCTTATAGTTCTCACTATTTTTAAGCATTTTATAGTTTTCATTATAACTTAAATACTTTTT
>NZ_DBHIXN010000078.1:0-6906 GCF_057270615.1 Leptotrichia sp. | reverse complement strand
TGTTAATTAAAAATTTGATTAAATTTATTTGCCCCTATATTTTTTACTCTGTCTTATTTCTCCTCCACCAACAATCTCATTTTCCAAATAAAATACAATATGCTGCCCTTCAGAATTTTCATGAGTCTTTTCATCAAATTCAAAAATTAGTTTATTTTTATTTTTTTCATTTTCTAAAATTTTTAGTTTCCCAGCCAATCCTTTTGAAGAAAATCTTGGACGTGCAGTTAATTTTACTCCAATTATATTTTCCAAACCACAATGAAATTTATAATTTATCACTTCGATTTCCTTTACCAGCAATTCTTCAAAATCTCCCACAATAACTTCATTTGTTTCAGGTCGAAGTTCCAGCACAAAAAACGGCTTCCCCAAATTAAGCCCCAGTCCACGCCGTTGTCCAACCGTATAAAACTGGTAACCTATATGCTCTCCGATGACTTTCCCGTTTTTATCCACAAAGTTCCCCTTTTTCACATCATTTCCAAGAACTTTTTTCAAAAATGGAATATATCCGTTCGGAGCAAAGCAGATTCCTTGGCTATCTGGCTTATTGTGTGTATGAATTCCATTTTGTCTGGCAATTTCACGAACTTCTGACTTTTTGTATTCTGAAAGTGGAAATAAAAATCGCTCCACTACTTGCTTATCCAGCCGATAAAGCATATAAGTCTGATCTTTTCTGTTATTTTTATCCCACAAAAGCATATTATTTGGACTAACTTTTGAATAATGCCCTGTTGAAATGTACTTTATTCCCATTTTGTCAGCAAATTCTACAAGTTTTTTTATTTTTACCTTTTCATCGCAAATCACACAAGGCGAGGGAGTTTTTCCTGCATTATACATTTTCACAAAATATTCCATCACATCTCTTCTAAATTCCTCTACAACATTTAAGACATAATGAGGGATTCCTAAAGTGTAACAAGTATATCTTGCATCATTTATATCATCCAAAGAACAGCATGTCTTTCCTGGATTTTCCGAAAGCTCATCAGGCAAATGCTTTAATGTAACTCCAATTACTTCATATCCTTCCTGCTTTAACAAAAGAGCGGCAACAGAGCTGTCTATCCCGCCGCTCATTCCAACAACGACTTTTTTATCATCTAGTTTTTTATCCATTTTTTGTTTTTATTTCTCCTATTTTTACAACTTAACTTTTTTCCACATAAATTCTCCAATTGGAATTGCCAATATTAAAAACAATTTACTTTTGCTTTCTTGAAATATTTTTCCAAATTTGTAGCCTGCCACCTTGCAAAATTTGTAATAAACAGCATTATTTAAAACTTTCTGCTTAAAAGTCAACTTTTGAGAATTTATTTCATTGTGATAAAGTGCCTGCCCTTTCGGATTTCGCAACAATAAATTATTGTATTTTGCAGTTAATCCGTCCTCCTGATATTCCTTTATCTCAATTTTCTCATTTACGTAAACTATCTTATATTTTTCACAAATTCTATTATAAACAACAGCTTCAGTAACAAATTTTTCATCCTCAAAAACTGGAAATTTATATTTTTTTATAATTTCAGTCCTGAACATAAGCCCCTTATCGCCTTTAACCCCATATTTATTATAGATTTTAAATTGCGTCGAGATCATTTCTTTTTCTGGAAAACTAGATCCAATAATTTCTCCATTTGGATAAGTTGACAAATATCCCATTCCAGCAATATCAGTATTTTTCTCATATTTTTTCCAATATTTTAGAATAGTTTCAAGTCCATTTTCCACATATTCATCATCTGAATCAAGGCATATAAAAAGTTCCCCATTTGCTTTTTCTGTAGCAAAGTTATAAGCCCGCTGTTTTCCGCCATTTTCCTTAAAATAATATTTTATATCCAACTTCTTTTCGCTCAAAAATTGTTCTACTTTTTCTTTAGTCCCATCAGTAGAGCCATCATCTACAACAAGCCATTCAAAATCTTTATAAGTCTGTTTTTGAAGCGATTTATATAATTTTTCAAGCAGTTCCTTACGATTAAAAGTCGGTGTAAAAACTGTAAATTTCATTTTCTAATTCCCCTTATTTTCCAAAAATTTAAAATTTATCGTTTCATAATTTTTCTTCTTATGCCATTCACAAGATTCGCAATTTTATTATATACTTCCTTATTTACAAGAAATTTTGTAACTATTGCTAAATATACTATTTTCAATCCAAATTTCATCCATGTAAGCTGATCATTTGACAAATAAAATATGATAGGATTTACAATAATTATAAAATAAAAAAACAATTTTTTATAATTAAATGAAATTTTGTATTTCTTTCTTATAATCAGCATTTCCATTATTGCTCTGAACAAAAAGGCAAGCAATGTTGTCCATGCTGCAATAATCGGACCAATTTGAGGAAATTTTGGTATAAATATTATATTCCCAACCAAATTAAATATCATTGCAAACATTGTAAAATAAAAAATGTATATGCTATCTTCATGGAAATGAAAAAAATAATCAAGACAAAATAACGCCTGAATTACAATTCCCGCTAAAATTAATGACATATAATTAATTGCAGGATAATAACTTTTTGGAAATATTAATTTTATCCCCTCTGGAGCAAATAGCTGTGCAATTACACATGCAAAAGAAATAATTGCAATAAAATTCTCTACGCTTCTTGTTATCGTCGGATTTGTTCTATCTTCCTTCATCGCCTCATAAAACTCTGGTGTCCAGCTATTCACAAAAGATCCCGTAATAACTGATAAAACTCTTCCACCAGTAAAAGCAAGTGTATACCCTCCAACTACTGCAAGAGAAACAAATTTTGCCAAAACAAGCCTGTCACTTAAATTTACAACTTGATCTGTAAGTTCAATAAAAATAAGTGGTAACCCATTTCTCAGTGAATATTTTACATAATCAAAATTCAGCTTAAATCTAAATTTTCCAAAATAATCCTTAAAATAAAATAAAAAAACTACAAGCAGTGCAACAAAATTTGCAAACTGATTTCCAAAAACTCCCCATTTCAAATATTTTATAAAATAAATTGCCAAAATATAAGTGGTAAAAAGACTTATAACACTTCCTATCGCCACTTTCATATACATTCTTTTCATTCTAAATAAAGTTGTCGAAAGATTATTAAAAGCATTTGCTGTTGCAATTAAAATACTAACAATTATCAAGGGGTAATAACTTACTTTGCTTAAATCGACAATGTATGAAAACAGCTTTTTAGCCATTGGTGTAAATAAAAAAATATATGTTAAAATATTAAAAACAACTATTATCAAAGTTGAAGAAAACATATAACTTCCAAATTCATCTTCACTTTCCTTCAAATCTACATATTTTTTCATCTGAGCATTATAAAGCCCTAACCCTAAAATTACTGTAAATAGTGAAGTAATCGGAGCTAATGTTCCTACAATCCCAAATTCCTCCTGTGTAAGCAATCTTGTTATTATTGGCAAAAATACAAACGAACCCATTTTTGTAACTAAATTCATAAGAGAATAAACCATTGTTCCCTTTAATAAATTTTTATTATCCATCTCTCCCCATTTCTACTTTTTCTACCTAATACTAAAACCCAATTTAAAAAATCTATTATTTTAAATAGATGACACTATAAATATTAATAAAAAATTTTACTTTCTAATTTTTTTACAAAAAAAAAGCAATTCATCTCCCACTTAAAAAGCAGGAGACTTCTTGCTATATTCTGTTAAATAATTTGCAATTTAAGATTTATAGCCAATCGCTTCTATACATTCTATATTCGATTTCAGGAAAAATATTATCTCTGCTTTCGATTTCTTTTATCCAGCTTTCATCTAAGTTACCATTCTTAAAATCTTCATAAATTTTGAATAATCTATGAACATGGTCACTTATTTTTTTGTGAGCATATCCAACCATTGTTCCTGTATACATTATAAATTCCCAGCAAGATGTTTGTGCCATTAACAATTCTCTTGCAGCTTGATTTAATGCTCTATATTCTAATTCATTATAAGGTTCTCTTCCGTTTGCCAATTCTATCATTTTTTGTGCTGCCTTATGTAAATGTCTATATACATAATCATTTGAACCATCTATCCAAACATCATAATAACCATTTGCTCCCCAGCTTGACATACTTACATCAACTACTTGATTGGTAGGGTATTTTTGTAAATATTTGTATGGTGTTATTGTAGAAAAATTAGATTCAGCTATTGCTCTAAATACCCATTCTAAAAATATTGGTCCTTCATACCACCAGTGTCCATATAACTCAGCATCGTAAGGTGATACTACAATAGGTTTTCTATATTTCATTTTTGAAGCAAGATATTCAATTTGTTTTGAACGATTGAATACGAAATTGTAAGCATGTTCTTTGGCTCTGCCTGCTGCTGCTTGTGGATTGTAAACTGCCTTATAACTTCCTTTTTTATCTGTTATTGCATGATACTTTATTCCTATGTTTCTTCTTACTCCATCACTATGTAAGTAAGGTTTTACAAGTTCATAATCAAGTTCATATCCTGCATCTTTATGGAATTCACGGTAAAGTCCATCTCCTGGATAACCTGATTCTGAACTCCAAACTTGTTCTGATGATTCCAAATCTCTAGCAAATGCAGCTACATAATTTTTAGTATAAACTGGTGAGTAAATACCATAAACTGGACGTGGATCACTATGCATAATTCCATGTGCGTCAACTAGGAAATATCTTATTCCATGTTTTTCCAAAAATTTATCTTGTCCTGGATAATAAGCACATTCAGCTAGCCACATACCTTTTGGCTCTCTTCCAAAATTTTTGATATAATCTTTTTTTGCCATAAGGACTTGAGCATTTACTGCTTCAGGATAATCTTTCATAACTGGCAAAAATCCATGTGTTGCTGTAACTGGAATGATTTCTAAGTTCCCCTGATCTTGAAATTTTCTAAATGCCCCTACTAAATCCTTGTTGTACTTTTCAAATACTTGCTTTGCTCTCGTATTGAACCATAAATTATGTTTTGCAACATTTAGCATGTCAGGATATGGACTCAGTCTTTCCACTTCGTTTTCACAGAATTCGATTAATTTGTTTATATGATGAAGATATCTTTCACGCAACAAATCGTCATTTAACATATTCACAAGTGTTCCGGACATTGTAATTGTCATATTCCAAGGAATGTTATCTCTTGTTAAGTTTTCAAACATTTCTAGTAGAGGAATATACGTTTCTGTAATCGCTTCACGTAGCCAATCTTCTTCTAAAAAATCTTCATACTCCGGATGTCTTACATACGGCAGATGTGCATGTAAAACAAGACTAAAATATCCATTCATAATTTTTCCTCCATACCTTTCTAAAATTTTTATATACTATATTTATACCATATTTTTGAAAAAATTCAAAACATTTTTATTCAAAATTTATTGAAAATTTAAATTTTCTTTTTTTATCATAATCGATATTTCATATTTTAATTTTTAACCTTGCAACAAAATTTTCTAATATCAATCTATTTTATTTCAATAACATAATTTTAAAAATTACAAAAAACCTGCCAGCTAAATTAAACTGGCAGGCAAAAGGTGAGGACAATAAGACAAGAATTCAACTGCTATTTTTGACTGCTAAAAATCAAAAACAATACGATTACAACTGCTAAAACAGTCAAATCCCAATTTGCCATTATTACCACCTCCTGTTCAAGAAAGTGTAATCAAGGTTGCGTTCCTTGACAGACAATTATATCGCAAAAAAAAGCCCTATTCAATAAAGAATAAAGCCTTTTTCTCGCATTTTTAATTTTACACTAACCTGAACAGGTTTTTTATTCGAAGTTATTATATCATTTTTTCCAAAAAAATTCAATCCCAAAATTCCCACTTTTACATTCATCAATCTATTTTTCTTAAATCACACATTAATAAACTCGATTTTCATATTTGTCCTTACACTAAACATTTCCATCACCTCTTCAATAACATCTTCTACCTTCTTCTATCCTAGGTTTATTTATATCATCTCAATAACTTTTGCTAAACAATTCACAACTTACTGTAGACATTATAAATATCAAAATTAAAAGTAATTTTTTTATAAAATACACTCCTATACAATATTTTATTTATTATATTATACTTTTATGATTTCCAAATTTCAATTGATTGTTTTATTTTTTTTGATTAGAGTTCTCTTATATTATGAATTTTTTTAGTAAAAAACTTTTAATTTCCCACTAATAAATTCAATTGTTACATCCATATTTTCTCCTTCTTCTCCATCAATGCTCACATCAATTTCTTGAGAAACTTTTTTTATTTCACACTTTTTAGCTTGTAAAGTTCGGATGTAATCATTATTTGTCAAATTGCTGTTCATTAAATCAATCAGGATTTTTGGAATATCCAAAGGATTTTCTATATTTTTTACGATAAGAATATCCATAAATCCATCATTCATGCTGGCTTCATCAATTACATTTTCAAATCCTCCTACATTTTTTCCATTCAGAATTGCATATAAAATAGCTTTTTCTCTTATTTCTTCCTTTCCATCCAGCACAACATTCAAATCAAAAGTCTTTATATTTGTAAGTTCTCCAAGTCCATTTATGTAATAGGCAATTTTCCCAAATGTCTTTTTCAATGCCTTGTCTGTATTGTAGGAAATTTTGGTAAACAATCCGCCAGCATACGAAGATAGAAATACAGTTTTTCCATTAATTAAGCCAAAATCAATATTTTTAGCTGTTTTTTCTGTAATATTTTCTATCCAGTTTTCTATATTTTCTTCAATTTTTAATGCTTTTGCAAAATCATTCGACGTTCCTGTCGGAAATATTGCAATTTCTGGAAATTCAATGTTTTTAGAATAAAGTTCGCTCAAAGACAGAGTAAAAAATATAGGGGCAAATAAATTTAATAAAATTTTTAATTAAC
>NZ_DBHIXN010000077.1:0-7168 GCF_057270615.1 Leptotrichia sp. | reverse complement strand
AGCTAAAAATATTTTATTATGTTATTTTGGCTGCCCCTATATTTTTTACTCTGTCTTCGCTCAAACAACGACTCAAAGTTCCATCTCCACCAGATAAAATTAAAATATCATATTTTTCATTTTTCAAAATTTCTGTAAACAAATCATAATCCCAACTTATGCTATAAAGTGTCAAAGTAATCCCTTTTTTCAGCAGTTTTGTCGTAATCAAATCAAAATTACTTAAAATCGTATTAGCATTCCCAGATTTTGGATTATAAACTAAAATTGCTTTTTTTAATTTTTCCATACATCCTCCTATTTTTTACAAAATCTCATTTATAGAATAGTCAGAAAAAATTTTCTCTCCATCTTTTAATAATTTTTTTAATTTAATTTTTTCTTTAAACGGTAAATATTCCACAAAAATATTTTTTGCACTTTTTCTTTCTTTTTTTGTAGAATCCTGTAAAAATACTATATTTTTAGGAACTTTTATTTGAATGCTTGTCTCTTTAATATTATTTTTATCCAAGTTTTCTGTTTTTATTATAAAATCTTCAGAGTTTATTATCACACAAAATCTTTTTATTAATTTTTGATTTTCACTTAAATTTTCAGCAATTTTAGTTTGACTTTCTGTATCATTTTCTATATTTTGATTTTTTCTTTCTTGGCTTTCATCTTGGTTTTCTAATTGACTATTTTCTAATTCAATATTATTTTTTAATTCAATTTTTTCAATTTTTTTATATTCCAGCTGTTTTAATTCTTTTTTAGTTTCAAAATTTTCATTATCTTCATTAACTTCAGAATTTTGAATATTTTCAGGAATTCCGTAATCAATTTCATTTTGCAGGCTAAAATCTGTTTTTATAATATTTTCTAGCTCTTGTGTATTTTTATAATTGTAAAATAATGTAAATGGATAATCATTTTCTGAATATTCTTCATTTATATCAAAATATGATTTTATAAAATTATTAAAAACTGGCTTTTTCTCAGAATCTATTACAATTTGACTTTTTTTATCAGTCATTTTTTTATAATAAATCCCAATTGTAAGCAGAAAATTCTCAAAATTTGACATTTTATATTTATATTTTTCATCTTCATTAAATATATTTTTTACAATTAAGTTTTTATTTTGTCTAAAAAATTGTGAAAGCAAACTTTTAGTCTGAGAATTATATTCCATTTTTCCAATTAAAAATTCTTTTATTTTTTTAAAAATCCCAATTTGAGTATGATCATAACATTTAAAGCTATAATCTCTTTTTATCAAAATATTCACAATATTATGACTTGCAGTTTGCTTCACATCCTTAATTTTTACAATAAAATTCCAATTATAATATTGATTTAATAAAATTAGCAAATTGGAAATTCCATAGTCAAGCCGTCCAATAAATTTTCTTCCTTGAAAAAGCGAAACTTGATCAAATTCCATTTTCATGGTAATTTGCTTTTCTAAATCCAGTTCAATATTTGTATAAAAAATTGACTTCATTGGAAAAGATGTATTAAAAAGAGAATGATAATAGGAAAAAGTATCATCTTTTAACTGCGATACTTTTACATCTTCAATATACACCTTCGTATAATACCTGTCTTGAAACATTTCTGTCTTTAACTTGTAAACGATATCATAAAACAGATTTTCATTCAGTTTCTTAAAATATTCTCCAGAATTGAACCAGACAGCATTTCTGCTAAAAAATCCTTTTTGCTTTATATCAAACATTATATGATTTTTATTTTCTCCAATGAACTTTATATTTTCAAAAAGCACATTATTCGTTCTAAAAGTCGGCATTGGATTTCCAAAACCAAATGGCTTTAAAAGCTCTATCACTTGAAAGAATTCATAAGAAATCTTTTGAATTGGAATTTGCTTATCAATTTCTATTATTTTTACAAAATCCTCTTCTTTCAATTTTGTCCTTGCAAATTTATTTATTTTTTCCTTAAATAATTCCAAATTTTTTATTCCAATCGTAAATCCAGCCGCTCCAGAATGTCCTCCAAACTTCAAAAAAAGTTCAGGCATCGACTGCAACGCCTCCAAAATATTAAAATCACCTATACTTCGGCACGATCCAACTGCTATTCCTTCATCTTCCTTCACTTCAATAATAATCGCAGGCTTGTAATATTTATCTACAATTTTGGAAGCCGCTATACCAATTACTCCGTGGTGATATTCAGGTGAATAGTCTACAATTACATAATCTTCCTTCAAATCACTTTCTTCAATGTGCTTTTCCACTTTTTCCACAATTTCATTCTGCAGTTCTTTTCGCTCAAAATTCTTATTAATAAGTTCCTTTACGATTATCTCAATTTCCCTGTCATTATCAGAAATTAGCAATTTTACAACCATTTTAGCATCTTTAAGCCTTCCAGCCGCATTAAAGACAGGGGCTATAATAAATCCAACATCATACGAACTATATTCCGTTTTCTCATTAAAATCCGAATTTTGCTTACTAAATAATTTATATAATAAAAATCTAAGGCCTTTATTTTTAGAACGGCTAAGCTGTTCCAGTCCAAATTTTGTCAAGATTCTATTTTCACAAGTAAGCGGCACAATATCTGCGACCGTTCCAATTGCCACCAAATCCAAGTACTTATATGCCTTTACCTTTTTCCCAATTCTTTCATAAAGGCAAAGAATTACCATAAAAATAGTTCCAACTCCCGCTAAAAACTCAAAGGAAAACTCATTTTCAGGACGTTTTGGATTCACAACTGCAACAGCCTTTGGAATCTTGCCTCCATGTAAATTATGATGATCTGTAATAATTATTGGCAAATCTATAGAATTTGCAAACTCTACTTCAGGAAATGCTGTAATTCCACAATCTACAGTAATTACTAAATCTGCTCCCGAGTCCTTTATTTTTTTCAAAGCCTCATTATTTAGCCCATATCCTTCATCTCGAATTGGAATATAATAATTCACATTTTCAGCTCCAAGCTCTTTCAATGCCATATATAAAATCGAAGTTGAGGTAATTCCATCTACATCATAATCCCCAAATATCCAAATATTTTTCTGTTCCTCTATTGCCTTTTCAATTTCCAGAACTGTCTTTTCCATATCTTTTAGGCCATAAGGATTCTGAATATTTTCCATTTTAGGATTTAAAAATTCAATCACTTCCTTTTCAGTTGTTATGCCCCGTGAATAAAGTATTTTCAAAATATCGCTATCAAGCAAGCAATCTAAAGTCGAACTTTCCATAATTTGTTTCTTATTTCCACTTTTTTTTATCTTTTTTGTTTTGTCATCAATGTCTTGTTTATTGTCTCTTTCAATATATTCTCTTTCCTGTCGCGGATTAGGAATAATTTTTGTAGCCCATTTAGTTTTTCTCATAATTTTTCCCCTCTTATTTTAAACTTTATTTTTATAATTACAGTTTTTTTGTATTCAAATATTAATTATTTTAGAATGTCTATTTTAAGCTATTAAGGAAAATGGCAACCGTTCCCCTTTACATAAAAAAAAATTTATTAATTAAAATAACCACTCTATAATAAAAAATATTAACTTAAATACTTAATAATTTTACCACATTTTTTTACCAAAATAAATGCCACCTACTTCAAATATTTTACCAAAATAAGAAAACCCCCTAAAATAAAGGGGATTTTTATATTAAAAAATTTAAATTTTATTTTAATCAAAATCATAGATTTATTCTTCTATTGAATAATCCATTGCTGCCATTCTCTTATAATAATTCCAGTTGTCTTTGGCATTTTTCAAATTTGTTTCCAGCAATTCTTTTGCCTTTTCAGGAAATTCTGCAGCCAAAGTTGCATATCTTCTTTCTCCTAGTAAAAATTCTTCATATTTATCCCAAGCTGGATTTCTTGTATCCAATTGCAATGGATTTTTACCTTTTTCAACTAATCTTGGATCAAATCTGAAAATTGGCCAATATCCTACTTCTGTTGCTAATTTTTCTTCTGTTTGGAATTTACCCATACCTGCTTTTATACCATGTTCAATACAAGGTGAATAAGCTATTACTATTGATGGTCCCGGATATGCTTCCGCTTCTTTTATTGCTTTTAGTGTTTGGTTTTGATTTGCTCCCATTGACACTTTAGCAACGTAGATATTTCCGTAGGTCATCAATATTGCGGCTAAATCTTTTTTCTTGGCCGGTTTTCCTGAGGCTGCGAATTTTGCAACTGCTCCAGTTCTTGAAGATTTTGATGCTTGACCTCCTGTATTTGAGTAAACTTCTGTATCAAGTACAAGTATGTTTACATCATCTCCAGAGGCTAGAACATGGTCAAGTCCACCAAATCCTATGTCATAGGCCCATCCATCTCCACCAAACATCCAAATAGATTTTTTGATTAAGTATTGTTTTAATTCTAATATTTCAGAAATATTATTTTTTACTTTTTCATTCATATTTTTAGAATTTTCTTTTTCTAATGCTACTACTAATTCATCACGTATTTCTGTAGTTTTATCTCCATCATCAAAATTTTCTGAAAATTTATCAAATAATTCAATAAGTTCAGGTGAAACGTCTTCTTTTATTTCTTCCATTCTCTTTAAAATTCTGTGACGAATTGTGTTTATTGCTTGGAACATTCCGTATCCATATTCAGCATTGTCTTCAAATAATGAAGATGCCCATGCAGGTCCACAACCACTTTGAGTAGTTGTATAAGGTGTTGACGGGGTAGAAGCTCCGTAAATTGAAGAACATCCAGTTGCATTTGCCACTATCATTCTTTCTCCGAATAATTGTGTTACTAATTTAATATACGGCGTTTCTCCACAACCAGCACAAGCTCCAGAAAATTCAAATAATGGTTTTGCAAATTGTGAACCTTTTACTGTATTTTTTCCTAAAATTTTATCTTTATATGAAACATTGTTAAATAAATAATCTGTATATTCAATTTCATTTTTTTCAATTTGAGATTGAGTAGATTTCATAACAATCGCTTTTCCACGTGGTGCAGGACACACATCCACACAAGCACTACATCCTGTACAATCCAAAGGCGATACTTGAATTTTATAATTCAACTCATTCATTCCACGTCCCAAAGCCTTTATTGTTGGCATTCCTTCAGGAGCTTTTTCCATTTCTTCTTTATCTAATAAAAATGGTCGTATTACAGCATGTGGACAAACGTAAGCACATTGATTACATTGTATACACATGTCTGGTTGCCATTCTGGAACTTCTGAAGCTACTCCTCTTTTTTCGTAATTTGCAGTCCCTGGTTGGAAAGTTCCGTCTACCATTCCTGTTTCTATGATTGATGAAACTGGTAATTCGTTACCTTTCATATGGTTAATTGGGTCTACGATTTTCTTTATAAAGTCAGGTTTCGCCGCTTCAATAATTTGTTCGTTTACTTCAAGGTCTGCCCATTCTGGCAATACTTCTACTTGTTCTAAACCATCAATTCCTCTGTCAATAGCATCCCAGTTTTTTTGAACTATGTCCTTTCCTTTTCTTCCATAACTTTTTTGAGCATATTCTTTCATATACTCTTTCGCTTCTTCATGCGGAATTACTTCTGAAAGATAGAAAAAGGCTGATTGCATAATTGTATTTGTTCTGTTTCCTAACCCAATTTCTTTAGCTAATTTTGTAGCATTTATAATAAAAAATTTAATTTTTTTTCTAGCTAATTCTCTTTTGATTTCGTTTGGAATACTTGGAATTAATCTTTCTTTATCCCAAATTGTGTTTAATAGGAACGTCCCTCCTTCTTTCAATCCAGAAATCATATCGTATTTTCCAAGATATGCAGGTGCTGAACAAGCTACAAAGCCTGGTCTTGTAACTAAGTAAGTTGAGTGAATTGGATCTTTACTGAATCTCAAATGTGATCTTGTCACTCCTCCTGCTTTTTTAGAATCGTACGCAAAATAACCTTGTGCATACAAGTCTGTTTTATCTCCAATAATTTTTATCGAATTTTTATTAGCTCCAACAGTTCCATCTGAACCAAGTCCATAAAATAAGCACTCTTTCACATCTTCATTTCCTGTGAAAACTTCTTCTTCAAGTGCAAGTGATGTAAATGTAACGTCATCAACAATTCCTATTGTGAAATTATTTTTAGGCTCTTTTTGTGCAATATTTTTAAATACTGCTACAATTTGTTCAGGTGTTGTGTCTTTTGATGATAATCCATATCTTCCACCTACAATTTCAGGTGCATTTTCTTTTCCATAATAAAGTGCTTTTACGTCCATATATAATGGCTCTCCTAATGCTCCTGGTTCTTTTGTTCTGTCAAGTACAGCAATTTTTTTTACGCTTTTTGGCATTACATCAAAGAAGTATTTGCTTGAGAAAGGTCTGTATAAGTGAACATTTAGCACTCCTATATTTTCTCCTTTTTTATTTAAATAATCTACAACTTCTTTAATAGTTTCGTTTACGGAACCCATTGCAACAATAACTCTTTCAGCATTTTCAGCTCCGTAATAAACAAATGGTGCATAATGTCTTCCTGTTTTTTCGCTAATTTTTTTCATGTAGTCGTTTATAATATCAGGTACAGCTTCATAAAATTTATTTTGAGCTTCTCTTGCCTGGAAATAAATATCATCATTTTGTGCTGTTCCTCTAGTCACTGGATTTTCTGGATTTAATGCTCTTTCTCTAAATTCTCTAACTGCTTTTTTATCGAGTAGACTTTCAAGAAAATCATAATCCATAACTTCCACTTTATTTATTTCGTGTGATGTTCTGAAACCATCAAAAAAATGCAGAACAGGTACTCTTGATTTAATTGCTGCCAAATGTGCAATTCCTGCTAGGTCCATCACTTCTTGAACCGAACTTGTTGCAAACATTGTCCAACCTGTCATTCTAGCTGAATAAATATCTTGATGATCTCCAAATATTGATAATGCCTGTGTTGAAATAGCTCTTGCTGCTACATGCATTACTCCTGGTAATAATTCTCCTGCTATTTTGTACATATTAGGTATTTTCAATAGTAATCCTTGAGATGCAGTAAATGTTGTAGTCAAAGCTCCAGTTTGTAATGAACCGTGTACAATTCCTGCTGCTCCGGCTTCTGACTGCATTTCTACAACTTTCACTTGTGTTCCAAATAAGTTTTCCTTCCCGTATGATGCCCATTGGTCTACATGCTCTGACATAGTTGATGACGGAGTAAT
>NZ_DBHIXN010000076.1:0-7265 GCF_057270615.1 Leptotrichia sp. | reverse complement strand
AAGAGGGAGTGATTTTATGAGAAAAAAAGCTGTTCCTGTGGGGATTGAAGATTTTGAAAGAATAATAAACGAAGATTATTATTATGTAGATAAAACGTTACTAATAGAGGAATTATTAATAAACAGAGCTCCTGTAACCCTTTTTACAAGACCACGAAGATTTGGAAAAACATTGAATATGTCAATGTTGAAATGCTTTTTTGATGTAAAAAATAAAGAGGAAAATAAAAAACTTTTTGAAAATTTGAAAATATATAATAGTGAATATATGAGCGAACAGGGGAAATATCCTGTAATTTTCATTTCACTGAAGGATTTAAAGGGAGATACTTGGGAGAAATGTTTTGAAAATCTAAAAAAAATAATGTATAAAATTTTTAATGAATATGAGTTTGTGAGAGAAAAATTAAATATTGTCGAAAAAAGAGAATTTGATAAAATTTGGGAAATGAGAGATAGTGAAGAAAGTTTTAAAACTTCACTTTTAGATTTGTCAAATTATTTAAATAAATATTATGGAGAAAAAGTCATAATTTTAATTGATGAATACGATGCTCCAATAATAAATGCTTTTGATAAAGGATACTACAATGAAGCAATAAATTTTTTTCAAACATTTTACAGTTCAGCATTAAAAACTAATAATTCCTTGAAATATGGTGTTTTAACAGGCATAGCAAGGATTATAAAGGAAGGAATGTTTTCTGGTTTAAATAGTTTAAAAGTAGATACGATATTGAATAAAAAATATTCAGAATACTTTGGATTTCTTGAAAGTGAAGTAATTGAAATGCTTGAGTATTTTGATATGAAATATAAGATTGAAGAGGTTAAGGAATGGTATAACGGATATATTTTTGGAGAAAGTAAAGTATACAATCCCTGGTCAATTGTAAATTATGTAAGAAAAAAAGAAATAAAAGCATACTGGGCAAACGTTTCGGGAAATACGTTTTTAGAAAATATGCTTGATTATGCGGGAGAAAGTGTTTATGATGATTTAAAACGGTTTACTGATGGGGAAAGCATTGAAAAATATATTTCGGATGGAACTACGATAAAAAGTCTTTTAAATAATGATGATGAGATATGGCAATTACTTTTGTATAGTGGGTATTTGACAAAAGATGAAAAGCAGAAGGAAATAGATGTAACTTCAGAATATACAGATGTCTATAACTTGAGAATTCCAAATAAGGAAATACGAAAATATTTTGGTAATATGTTCTTGAACAGATTTTTTGGGACAGAAGTAAAAACAAATATTTTGATAAAAGCACTTGAAAATGGAGATATTAAGAAATTTGAGAAAACATTGGGAGAAATAATGATAAATATGTTAAGTCATTTTGACTTGGATAAGGAAATGGAGAAGATTTATCAGGTGTTTATGATAGGGCTTGTAGGATTTTTGATGGGGAAATATGAGATTATTTCAAATGATGAGAGTGGATATGGAAGATATGACCTCGCAATGATTCCAATAAAAAGTAACGAGAAAGCTTACCTTATGGAATTTAAAATATCGAAGACGAAAAAGGGGATGGAAGAGAGAGCACAGAAGGCGTTGAAGCAGATTGATGAGAAGAAATATGATACGAAGCTTAAGGCAAGAGGGATAAAGAATATTTTGAAGATTGGGGTTGCGTTTTATGGGAAAGAAGTGAAGGTGGTTTTTAAATAGAGGTTTAAGTAAAAGTATGAAAATGGAATAAGAGTATACTCATCAGGAGTTGCAACTAAAGGTGAGTATACAACAGTTTATCAATAAGTCAAATTGAAGAAGAAAAAGTAAAATCAAAAATAAAAAATTCATATATTGTAAAAGTATATAATAAATTTTATGATGAAGATAAGAATAAGAATATTTTTTTCAAAGAGGAAAAAATTAATTTTGAAGAATTTATATCAGGAATACAAGTAACTACTAAAAGATTCATTAAAGAAATAAAAGAAATAAATCCAGTTTTATTGAAAAGTAAAGAAGTTAGTAGTATAATAAAAAAATATAATATTTTGACATCTAAAGAGTATTTGGTAGAAGAAAATTAGAATTATGATAGTTTCAAATAAAGGGGTAGGTGGAGCTAGACAGATGTCTCCTAACTGAATAAAAAATGTATTAAACAAATTAGAAAACAATAATCCTGTTAAATATACAATTAAAAATGCTAAGAATAGCGGAAAATTGAATACAGGATTAGTTGGAGTAGATAAAAAAACAGGGGAATTAATTTTTGTACCTGTAAGGATTACAAAATAAATAATTAATGAGCAAGGATTTAAAATGAGTGTAGTAGCAAGTAAAAATAAATATGAAAAAGGAATTAATTTAATTTCAAGTTTTTTAAGAAAGGAATCATAATATGGAAGTTAATTATTATATTACTTCTGAATTTGAAAAATATAAGAAATATGCAGAAGAAGGAATTATGGAATTAATAGAACTGAAATTTTTAAATATTTCAAAAGAAGAAGAACAAATTTTAAAAAATCTTAACATAAATTATAAAATATATAGGAATAAAACTATAAAAATTCAGCTATTGAATTTTATAAACTATATAGTTGAAAAAGATGGGGAGGAAAAAGGAATATATATCAAAAAAACAAAAGAATATGAAAATTTTTTTAAAGAAGCAAATATAATTTTTAATAAAAATGAAAAATATGAAAATTTGATAATATCAAAAGATAAAGTAAGAGTTGAAATTATTATAGAAAGGGATATAAGTAATGTTAAAACAGAAATTTGAAAATATTTTTATAAAAAAATGTAGATATAAAGATACAAAATTATATATTTATTATAGGCATAAAAATAATAATAAATGTCTGATTTTTTCTAATGTGAAAAGTTTTAAGTCAGTATTTTCTGAACTTTATTGTTATGATAGTCTGTTAAAAAAATTAGGAATAAATGAGTTTTCAAATATGATAAATAGAAATTATAAAGATAATGAAGTATATATAATTGATGGACTGTGGATGAGATATATCATAAAATTCAATGATTAATGAAAAAATACAGGATAGGTGTAAATGTAGGAAACACAGGACGTGTGGAAGGATGGAATAATCTGCTTACGGTAAGCGATCTCTACATACCGTCAGCAAGACCTGATTCGAAGTATATAGTTGAGAGCAGGGCTGAATTTACAGACGTATGCAAGAACGGCAATAGGGTCAATTGGTTCAAACCTGATTGCATCAGGAAAGAGTGTGACAACACTGAAAGCACCAAAGAATCCTATAGTTAAACCGGTTATTAAACCTGAACAGAATATTGAAACAGTGAAGAAACCGGCTGTTACTTCTGAGGAACCTAAAACAGTAGAGAGAAGTCATTCACAGGGAAGTAATAATCATAACAGTAATAAAGAAAGTTTTAATCAGAAAACAGAAAAAAATATATCTTCTCAAAATTATCATTCTGGATTTACTGACGAGATAAATTCAACTGCTTTTACAGCCGATAGAAATATAAGTGCATCAAAAATATCAAATAATGGACTTGACCATGTATTCAGAAATAAAAATACAGGAGAAGTTTGGATACTTGATAGTAAACAGATTGCAAAATCAGGAAATATGAAAGTTTCAAATAAAGGTGTAGGTGGAACGAGACAGATGTCTCCTAACTGGGTAGATAATGTATTAAATAAATTAGGAGACGGGAATCCTGTTAAACATACAATTGAAAATGCTAAGAAAAGTGGAAAATTAAACACAGGATTAGTAGGAGTAGATAAAAAAACGGAAAAGTTAATTTTTGTGCCCGTAAGAATCACAAAATAAATTATGATAAAAAGAAAGGATTTAAAATGAGTATAGTAGCAAGTAAAAATAAATATGAAAAAGGAATTAATTTAATTTCAAGTTTTTTAGGAAAAGAAGAAAATTTTGATAAAGATGAATTGGAGTATATAGAAAATAAAAAAGGAAATCAATTTGCTTGTATGCAAATTTTATCTAATTATTATAATAAATTCTCTTCAATAAATTTATTAATAGAAAAAAATATAAAAAAACATAGATTAAATTGCTATATAGGTGGAAAATTATTAATATTGGGTTGTAGTAGAAGTAATAGGCTGTTTACCCAGGCTTCTCAAATGTTTGAAATGTTGATGTCTAACAATCCAGATTTTATAACATTTTTCAAAAATAATATAGATATGATAATGCCTGATGATTATGACAGTGAAAAAAATAAATATGGATATTTAAAAAATGATTATGGAACATTTTTCTTAATTCGTGTAATTCTTCAAGCAATAAGAGGAGATTTTGAAGAAGTCAAAAAAAGATGTACTGCATATTTGGAAAAGCCATTGAAAGACAGTTATTATAAATATGGAGAACTGCACTATGAATTTTTAAGTGCTCTGGCAGATAAAGATATTGATGGAATGAAAAAAGCAATAAACGGGATGATGGAGCAGAAGGTGGCAAGAAAATTTTCAAATGATAACAATCCAAATTATGAATTTTACTTACATGTATATGTCATAATATATGCAAAAATAGCCTTATATCATGGAATAGATTTAGAAATTGACAATGAAGTGGCACCAAAAGAATTAATAGATATAACACCTCTTGAAAAATATGAAGATCCGTATGATTTTATGAAAGATTTTGATTTGGCAACAGTAACTCCGAAAGGGTGGAAAGAATGGGAAAATAGCTGGAATTTAAATTTATAAAATTTTCAAATAATCGTTGTTGTAAAAGACAGTGGTTATTTTTTTATATTGTATACAATTTGAATATTTAAAACAATTTTTTAATCGACAGATTCTTAAAAATAAAAAAATTTGAAAATCTAGAAAGTTTAAGAACCGGAATGTACGAGTATATAGAAATATGGTATAATAACAGCAGGATACACAGTAAAATAGGATTTACAAGTCCGAATGAATACGAAGAAGGCATAAGGAAAGGAAATGAAGAAATTGCTTAAAAATAGTCTAAATTTTGGGGACATTCTAGACTTGTTCCAGATAAAAATTGAGAAAAAATGAAAAAGATTATTAGAAAGATATTAAAAGATGGACAAAAAAAAGTGTTTAATTCAAAAAAACAAGTTTTTGAAAAAACTTTAAATATTGATGGACATAAGGTGCAAGTAAGATATAAAAAATTTCCAGATGGAACAATAAAAGTTAGCAATGGTTGGGTAGTAGAATAAGGAGATAGAGAGATGATAAAAATATACGATGAGAGTGTACTAAAAGAAATTGAAGAAGGAATATTAAATGCTCAGTATGAGAAAGTAGCTAAAAAATTTGAAAATATGAACGACAAAGATATACAAGATGTAATTAATTTTAATATTGCTGATAAGACAGAAAGTTTAAGTGTCTATGGTTTTACACAATATATGTTTAAAAAAACAGGTAATACACTTTGGTTAAATTTATCAGTAATTATAATGGCTTATACATTATGCTGGATAGAAGGTGCTTATGCTGTTGGAATTTTTCATGCTAGGGAATTGGTCTCACTGAAAAAAAATGTTGATAATCTGCTATTATTATTAAGTTTCTACGGACTTCCAGAACATTTAATGAATGATGATGAGGCAGAGAAGATAGCAAAAGAGATTTTAGAATTAGATTCAAATAATGAAACAGCAATTTCTGTGTTAAATGAAATTTTAAATTCTGAAAAGAATAAATAAGTATGTAGGTCCAAATGGAGCAAGTAGAACATTGCCAGTAACGGCATATATGTAATGGTATGAAGCTACTAAAAAAGAAATGTCTGCTCCATTATCTTAGTTTGGGATTTGAAAAAATTGATACTGCATATCAGGTAAGAGACAGATACCAGATAGTATATGATTATTACAATCTTAATAATCAAAATTGTACTTAGAGCAATGTTTCTGTAGGAGAAACTTTTGATTTTAATAGTAAAGGAAATCCAAAAGTAAGAATTCTTTATGCTTATGGAGATACTGAAAAGGAGTTGGAACCATTTACTATATCGTATTCTGAACATGGTAAAGGTGGTGCGTTTCAATTGTTTCCTGTTGAAAAATAGATATAAGATATGATAAATTGGATATTTTACTAAATTCAAGAACAGATTTAATATTAAGAGAAAAGAGGGAACATTATGAAAGGTTGGATAGAAGAATATGCAATATTAAGAAAATTTATAGAAAAATATTGCGAAGAACAAGACAAAAATCGTTTGATAGAAATATTAAATATGAAAGATAGATTTTTATTTAAATATTTTGTTAATGAATTTTCTAAGTTAAAAATACCGAATAAAATGATGGAAGAAGAATTAAAGGAATATAAAGAAAAAATTATGATATATATTTAAAAAATTAGAATTAAGAATATAAATGTAAGGATATACCAATCATAATCATACATTAGGATAGCCTATTTATGAAGGAGGTATAAAATGAAAATGAAATTTTGTTATGAATTAGACCCTGTTGGGAAAATATATATGAATTCAGGTGCTATAGTAGATGCGAAAAAATATAATATAGGATATTCGATATATTTAGGAAGATTATTGTTTATAATTTCAGATAAAGGTATAAATGAATCACTCAAAATTATAGACAAAATAAATGATTTATAGAACATTTAAATGACTTTATTTTAAATATCAAGTTGTGGTATAATTAAATATATTGAAATTTATAAAAAATAAAAGAAGGAGTGATTTTATGAAAAAAAAAGCTGTTCCTGTGGGAATTGAAAATTTTGAAAGAATAATAAATGAAGATTATTATTATGTAGATAAAACGATGTTAATAGAAGAATTATTGAGAAACAGAGCTCCTGTAACACTTTTTACAAGACCACGAAGATTTGGAAAAACATTGAATATGTCAATGTTAAGATATTTTTTTGATGTAAAAGATAAAGAAGAAAATAAAAAGCTTTTTGAAAATTTGAAAGTATTTGACAGTGAATATATGGTTGAACAGGGGAAATATCCTGTAATTTTTATTTCATTGAAGGATTTAAAAGGAAATACTTGGGAAGAAAATTTTATGCTGATAAAAAAATATATAAAAAACTTATACATGGAATTTTATGATTTAAAAGATAAATTGAATCCTATTTTTAAAAATGATTTTGAAAAGATAGTTATGGAAAAAGAAGATGCTGACTGGATTTATTCTCTTAAAAACTTATCAAATTATTTGTATGAATATTATGGAAAAAGTGTAATAATTTTAATAGATGAATACGATGCTCCAATAATAAATGCTTTTGATAAAGGAT
>NZ_DBHIXN010000075.1:0-7303 GCF_057270615.1 Leptotrichia sp. | reverse complement strand
TTCTTTTAATCTTTTTACTCTTTTTTTGATAGTTTCCAAGTTAGTTAATAATCCACCTAGCCATCTGTGGTTTACATAAAATCCTCCAGCTCTTTGTGCTTCTTCTTTAATAGCTTCTTGAGCTTGTTTTTTAGTTCCAACAAATAATACTTTTCCACCTTCTTCAGAAATTTGTCTAACAAATTCATAAGCTTTTTCAGTTGCTCCTAAAGTTTGGTGTAAATCCAAAATATGGATTCCGTTTCTTTCTGTAAAAATATATGGTTTCATTTTAGGATTCCATCTTTTTGCCTGATGTCCAAAATGTGCTCCCACTTCTAATAATTGTTTCATTGTAATAACTGCCATTACGTTTTTCCTCCTAATTTTTTTGGTTTTTCTCCCACTTCTCTTCAAAAGACAGATTGTAATTTTTTAATCTATTATTTTCAAAACTAATTTTTTACCTTGACAATGAATTTTGATTCCTTTGAATACTACTGTTATCAATTTTTATTACTTTTACAATCGCCTAAGATAACAAATTTTATAGTTTAATATTACAACACCCTATCTCTAAATAATACAAAGTGTGATTTATATTTAATAATCATTCTATTCTAACATTTTTTTATCACTTTTGTCAATACCTTAAAAATTTTCTATCAATTTCACTTGCTCATCTAACAATACAGTTCTCATTTTTTCATTTCTTTCCTGTCTTAATTCATTATACTTTGCCACAAATTCATTCTCTGTCAATCTTTGATCCCTTAATTTGCCAACTTCACGCTTAAAATCTCTTTCATATTTTAAAATACGTGATTTTTGAACATTAGTTAAATCAAGACTGTCAATAAAATTTTTGACTTTATCATTTTTTTCATTAAATAATTCCTTTTGCGAATTTATATACGAATTGTAGGCTTCCAGCTGCTCATTAGACAAAATTTTTGCGATTGCTCTGTATCTATCTTGTTCGATTTTCCCAATTTTAGCCTTTTTTTTGTCAAATTGAACTAAATCATCTTCTACTCCTTCAGCCTTTTTTTGATATTCACCAAATATTTTTGACAATTTTTTCTGCTGATCTTTAGTAGCATTTACAACTTTAAACAAGTCATCTTTAGAAATTTTTACCGTATAAATCTTCTGATAATAATCCTCATAAGAATAAGATAACCCACTTATTCCCAACACCAATATAGATAAAAGTGCTAATTTTTTTACTTTTTTCATCTTCTTATTTTTCCTTTACTTTTAAACATATCTTCTATTATTTTTTGACAAGGGGCACTAACCCCTTGTTTATAATCTATTTTTTATTAAAAATTATTAATTATTTGAATTGTTATAATTAGGTGCTTCTTTTGTAATTATAACATCGTGAGGATGGCTTTCCTTAAGTCCAGCTCCTGTTATTTTTACAAATTTTCCATTTTCTTTCAATTCTTTAATTGTAGGTGTTCCGCAGTATCCCATTCCAGAACGAAGTCCACCGCAGATTTGGTAAACTGTGTCTTTTAATGCTCCTTTATGTGGAACCATTGATTCGATTCCTTCTGGAACTAATTTTTCAGTTGCCGCTTCAAGCTGAAAATATCTGTCGCTGCTTCCTCTCTTCATTGCCGCAAGTGATCCCATTCCAGCATAAGTCTTAAATTTTCTACCGTTATAAAGGATTTCTTCTCCAGGTGCTTCATCAGTTCCTGCAAGCATCCCTCCTAACATTACGCAGTCCGCTCCAGCTGCAATTGCTTTTACAACATCTCCAGACAATTTAATTCCACCATCAGCAATAACTCCAATTCCTTTATCCTTACAAACTTCTGCAATATTCATAACAGCTGTTATTTGTGGCACTCCAACTCCTGATATAACTCTTGTTGTACAAATAGATCCAGGCCCAACTCCAACTTTTACTGCATTTACCCCAGCTTCAATCAAGTCAAGTGCAGCTTCTGGAGTTACAATATTTCCACCAATAATATCTAAATCAGGAAACGCTGCCCTAATTTCCTTTATTTTATTAATAACTCCAATTGAATGTCCATGAGCTGAATCAACAGCAATAATATCAACTCCTGCTTCTACTAAAGCTGCAACCCTTCTCACAGTATCATTCCCAATTCCAACTCCTGCTCCAACTCTAAGTCTTCCTTCTTTATCTTTTGCAGCATTAGGATAGTTAATAACATTGTCAATATCTTTAATTGTAATCAGACCTTTTAATTTAGTTCCTTCAACAATTGGCAATTTTTCAATTCTATTTTCCAGCAAAATAGATTTTGCACCTTCCAAAGTTGTTCCAACAGGTGCTGTCACCAAATTTTCCTTTGTCATAATATCTACAACTTTTACAGATAAATCTTCTCTATATTTTAAGTCACGGTTAGTAATAATCCCTTTCAAGTTTCCTTCATCATCAACTACTGGCAATCCAGAAACCTTATACTTTCTCATCAGATCATGAGCATCCTTTAAAATTGCAGTTTCCTTTAACGTAATAGGATTTGTAATCATTCCACTTTCATATCTTTTTACTCTTGATACTTCTTCAGCCTGTCTTTCAATCGTCATATTCTTATGAATAAAACCAATCCCACCTTCTCTCGCAAGTGCAATCGCAAGTTTAGATTCTGTAACCGTATCCATCGCAGCACTCAAAATCGGAATATTCAACACCAAATTCTTAGTTAAATTAGTTTTTAACGAAACTTCATGCGGCACAACATTCGATGCTTGCGGAATCAGCAACACATCATCAAAAGTCAATCCTTCGGAAATTACAATTTTATCTTTTTGACTCATTTTAAACATCCTCCTTGTTTTGTTTTTAAATTTTGTTTATTTTTTTGCTTTTTTCCAAAATTTCCCTAACTAAACCATATTTTTACATTACTTTTTTAATTATAATATTTTAACACAAAATATGCTACAATTTCAACACTTTTTCAAAATTTTCTTCTTAAATCATCTATATTCAAGAAAATAATTTAAAACTTTAATATCCTTTTGAAGATAATTCCAAAACCTTTTCTTTAGCAATTTTAACAAAATAAATTTCACTCTCTTTTTCAGCCACTTTCTTATAAAATTCCATTGCTTTTTCAAAATCTCCAATTTCTTCGTATGTTATTGCCAAAGCATTCTCCACTTGCATTTTATACAACCTATTTCTCTGTTTTGGTAATATTTTTTCAAGTTCAACAACCTTTTGTTTAGGATTATCTTCATAATCTAAAAAAATTTCTAATAAGTTTTTGTTAGATTCTTTCTTAATATTCTCATCAAATATTTTTCTAGCTTCTTCTTTTTTTTCATTGTAATATTTATATTCTGCTAAATTCATATAATAACAATATCTCACTATTGGCAATGTAAACCTGCTTATTCTCACTTCATTCAAATATCTCAATGCTTCTTCCTCTTTATTTAATAACCTATAATAAGCTGACAAATTAATTCTGTGAATATCTTTCATAATATTAATTTTTTTCATCTTATATAATTTTTTCTCCATCACAATACTTTTTGAAAGATTCAATTTATACACATAATATTGCGATCTCAATAAAATTATCAAATAAATTATCAAATAAAAAAACACCACAATATTTATTATTAAAATTATAAAAACTCCTAAAATAAATTTTTCTTCAAAAATTTCCAAAAGTTTATTCATAACTATTAAATAAATACACAAAAAAATTAATTCATATATATATGTTTTTACTAGCGCTTTCCTCATTCATTATTTCCCTTCCCCATTCAACTTCACAATTTCCACAATCACATCAGTTGCCAAAATCATACTTTCAAGTGCAACAAACTCATATTTTCCATGAAAATTTTCTCCACCTGCAAAAATATTTGGTGTAGGAAGTCCCATAAATGAAATTTTAGAACCGTCTGTTCCACCACGAATTGGCTCAATTACTGGTTTTATTCCCAAATTTTCCATTGCTTTTTTAGCAATTTCCACTACATTCATATGGTCTTTTATTATCTCTCCCATATTGTAATATTGGTCTTTTATCTCAACACTTACCAATTCTTTTCCATATTTTTCATTAATTTTTTTCGCAACATTTGCTGCAAATTTTTTCTTCGCTTCAAATTTTTCTCTATCGTGATCTCTCAAAATATACGACAATTCTGCTTCTTCACAATTCGCATTAATTTTATCAAGAAAATAAAAACCTTCATATCCTTCTGTTTTTTCAGGCACTTCATCAGCTGGAAAACTATTCACAACCTCTGCCGCAATCAAACTTGCATTTATCAATTTTCCCTTTGCTGTTCCAGGATGTACGCTCTTACCTTTTACCTTGAAAACCGCTCCAGCTGCATTAAAACTCTCATATTCAAGCTCTCCAACAGGTCCTCCATCCATCGTATACGCAAAATCAGCACCAAATTCTTCCACATTAAAATTATCTGCACCACGACCAATTTCCTCATCAGGCCCAAATGCCACTTTTACAGTCCCATGCTTAATTTCTGGATGCTCAATCAAATATTTCATCGCTTCAACAATTTCCACAATTCCAGCCTTATCGTCAGCTCCCAAAAGAGTTGTCCCATCAGTAGTAATTACAGTTTTTCCCACATAATTTTTCAAATTAGGAAACTCTTCAACTGACAAAACAATATCTTTCAACTCATTCAGCACAATATCTTTTCCATCATAGTTTTCCACAATTTGTGGATTAATATTAGTCGCATTAAAATCAGCAGTATCCATATGTGCAATAAATCCAATTACAGGCACCTCTTTATCAACATTCCCAGGCAATGTCGCATTCACAAAGCAAGCATCATTAACATACACATTTTCCATCCCAATCTCTTCCAATTCCTTCGCAAGAATCTTCGCAAACTCAAGTTGTGTCGGTGTAGACGGAATAGTCTTGCTCTTCTCATCCGATCTAGTCTCAAATTTCACATATCTCAAAAATCTATCTTTTAATGTATCGTACATTTTCTCATTCCTCTTTTCCTTTTAAAGTTTTTCTTCTTCAATTTTCTCTTTATATTTCCATTATATCACATTTGCTTCATTCAAAAAATAGGAAAATTTCATTTGACAATTTTAAGGTATTACTAAAAAAAAATAAAAACAGTAAAAAGATTTAATTCCAAATCAATCTACTGTTTTTTTTATTCCTCCAAATTTTGTTAAAACATCATCCTGTATTGTTTCCGCCCATCTTGCTACCTGCCTCAACGTTATCTTCTCAACAATTTCATTTTCAGCATTTTTTTGACTTCCAATAATCACAACTTCATCATTCATTTTTACATTTTCTATATTAGTCAAGTCAACAAAAATCATATCCATACAAATTTCTCCAATAATCTTGGCTTTTTGACCATTTACTAAAACGTATGCTTCCCTTGAATTTTCAATCTGCTTTTGAAGTCCGTGGGCATAGCCTATTGCGACAATTCCTATTTTAGAATCCTGTTTTATAATTCCTTTGCTTCCATAGGAAATTTTATCATTTTTCTTGATATTTCTAATATTTATAATTTTTGACTTTACTGTTATTACATCCAAAAGGCCCACATCAGTTGACAACGGCTCCATTCCATAAAGTACCATTCCAATTCTTGCAAAATCATAATTATATTTTTTGCCATATTTGAAAAGAAGCGGGCTTGCTTGAAGATGCCTATATTTGTACTTTATGCCGTTTTGTGAAAATATTTTTAAAATTCTTTCATATTTTTCAACTTGCTTTTCTGTTTCAGCTTGATTTTCAGCATCGGAAATATGCGAAAATATCGAGATTATCTCTATTTTATTTTTTAGAACTTTATTTTTTGATTCATTATTTAAAGGATTTATTTCATATTTTTTTATTATTTTAATTAATTCCAAAATCTCATTTTCATCAAATCCGAGCCGATTCATTCCAATATTTACTTTTATATGGATTTTTAACGTAGTATTTTCAAAAGATTTATTCAAAATTTTTAGATAATCAAGCAACTGGGAAAAATTAAAAACTGTTAATTCAATGTTATTCTTTATTGCATATTCCACATTTTCAGGTTTTACATAATTAAGAGCCATTACTTTTATTTTATAATTTTGATTCTTTAATTTTAAATTTTCCAGCACTTTTTGAATTTTTAACACTTCTTCAATATATGCTACTGCAAAGTAATCACATTTATTTTCCAGAAGTATCGGCAGCACATTTTCAATTCCAAGCCCATAAGCATTGTCTTTGATTACACAAATAAGATTTTTATTAATGGAACGGGCTATTTTTAGATTTTTTTCTAAATTTGATTTATTTATTTCCAGATTTACCAACATTGTATTTTTATTTCCTCTAAACTGTAAAAATTACTGGAGCAACAATTCCTAAAATTATAACTAATCTTAAAAGTAAAATTTTACGATAAAGTTTTTGGTATTCTATTTCAGGAATTCCTTTTTCTTTTAGGAAAAATCCTATTGCTGTGATTTTATTGGATGTATCACTTCTGCTGTATCGGTTTACATAAGGTTCAAATAAAATTTCCTGTCCATCTACTGTAAAATGTATTCTTGGTGTTCCAACATATTTATCCATATATCCTGAAACATTTTTTTTATCTAAATTTTTCTTATTTAGTGAAAGTTCTCCCTTTTCCAGTTTTAGCCTGTCGATTCTCAAAAAAATAAACAAAATCCAGACAACAATGGCAGCAACTGGTAAAAATGCCGCAACAACCTGCATATGATAAGTCTTTTCTATAATTGAAAATACTACTCCATACACAACTGACAATACTGCCATTAGTATCAGAATTTTACCCACTCCCCTGTGAATCAATCCATTCAGTTCAATTTTTTTTCCATCAGTAATTTCCATAACAAGCTCCTTTCCAGCTTTTTTATAAAATAATGTGAACTACTCCCGCTTTTAGAAGCGGGAGCTTCTTGGGAAGTATCTGCTTTTGCTAGCCAAATATATTTACCAAGCTCTTCGGGTAGTTCCTACCCTGTCTTTTTATTTCCTAATATTTCAAAATCTCTTTTCCAATGTTTTTTATATTCAGTGCCGCATTATAATCTCTATCAATCTCAATTCCACAGCACTCACATTTATAGCTTCTTTCTGATAATTTCAGCTCCTCTTTAATATTTCCACATTTACTGCAAGTTTTCGACGATGGAAACCACTTATCTATCTTCAAAAATTGTTTCCCTAAAAACATCAACTTATACTCAAGCATTCTCAAAAATATTCCCCACCCATTATCTCCTATACTTTTCCCAAAATTTAATGCCTGACTCATCCCTTTCATATTCAAATTCTCAACA
>NZ_DBHIXN010000074.1:0-7690 GCF_057270615.1 Leptotrichia sp. | reverse complement strand
GGTCATTTGTTTGGGCATTATCGTAAAAATTATAATTTCCAGGGTCATTTGTTTGAGCATTATCGTAAAAATTATAGTTTCCAGGGCCATTTGTTTGGGCATTATCGTAAAAATTATAATTTCCAGGACCATTTTGAAAAAGATACATATTCAGTTTATCAATTCTTGAAAATATATCTGGATGAGTTGACATTAGATTTGCTGCAAATTTTTTAGGAGCTTCATTTGTATCTTGTAATTGCGTCAACGCATCTCTTAACTGCTCGCCATAACCTAAGTCATACGCAAATTTATCTGCTTCATATTCTTGCTTTCTCATAGAATGTCGTACTAAAATAAGTCCTAATTTCGTATACAATCCAACAGCTATTACATAAAGAAGATCTGCTAAATGTGCAAAAATCAAGCCTCTAAGACCTTTAACGACATCATAATCATCATGATCACTGGTTGCCACTCCTAAAAAAAAGCTAATTATCCAAATCATTGCTCTGGCAATCATAAATCCACATGTCATAACTAAATTCCCAATATAGATGAATAAAAGAAAATCAGTATCTTTATTTGATAGATGTGAAAATTCATGAGCAAAAATTCCTTTGATTGCCTCATCATCTAAGTATAGCAAACCTCTTGTTACACAGACTGTATTTCTTCCTAATGCAAAAGCATTGGGATAATGATCATTTATCATATACAATCTGATATTGGGAGATAAAATTGGATCTTTCATTTTAGCTCTGGCATAAACTTCATTAAATAACGGAATTAAACGATTAAGAATCCTCGGATCAATTATTTTTTTACATCCATTTATCAATCTAAAAAACCATTCTCCTAATGAAGATAAAGTAATAGCTATCGTACCAACATATAAAGCTATTCCAAAAAGCAAACCTAATATTGGATAGTCAGGATATATTGACATAAATGGAATAATAAACATTAAAGAATTAAAGAAGAGCCATATAATGATTCCAATATTTTTGGATTTAAATAACTTTCTAAAAAAATCAATTAAATACATAATACTTTCCTCCTAATTAATATTTCATTAGCCATTTGTAAAATTCTAAAAACTCGGTAAACACTATATTTTTTTATGCCTAATTTTCTTCGCTTCCTGACAAGGGTATTTACTCCTTGCAATTATAGATACTGCTGTTATTCAATCTTTACCGCTTTTATTTTTACAATCGCCTAAATATTTTGTTATTACTTTAATTATACCATATAAAATAAAGTTTTTTCAAATTTTATTTAAACGAAGACAGAGAAAAAAAATATAGAGGCAAATAAATTTAATAAAATTTTTAATTAACTCCTTTTATTTTAATTTCAATTTATATTTTTCATAAAATTTCAAAAATTCTTTATCTTCAGACAACTTTTTCTCAAACAAATCTTCTCGATTTTGAATAGTTTTTTCAATCGACTTCATCTGCCTAAATTCATCTATTTTAGCATGATTCCCGCTTCGCAAAACTTCTGGAACAGTATAGCCATCAATTTCCACAGGTCTTGTATACTGCGGAAATCCCAAAAGTCCGTTATAAAATGAGTCAGTTTCAAAGGACTCTTTTTTTATTACACCTTCTTTTATACGGATTACAGAATCCATGATTACAAGAGATGGCAAATCTCCGCTGCTTAGCACGTAATCACCAATGGAAATTTCCTCATCTACAAACTTGTCGATTACTCTTTGATCTAGTCCTTCGTAACGTCCTGAAATAAGTACTATTTCATCTTTTTGAGAAAGTTCTGTAACTTTTTTATGGGTTAGCTGTTTTCCTTGTGGAGATAAGAAAATTACGTAAGGTTTTTTTGAATTTTCGTTGTTGTAAAATTCATAATTTTCGTAGAAGAAGTTCCAGTAGGCTTCTGGCTTTAGAACCATTCCTGCACCGCCGCCAAAGGGAATGTCATCCATTTGGCTGTGCTTATTTCTGGCATAATCTCTGATATTTACGATATTAAAATTTATGATGTCTTTATCACTTGCTCTTTTTAGGATAGTTTGTGATAAATATTGCTCAAATAGTTCTGGAAATAATGTGAGTACACTAAATTTCATTGATTTTGCTCCCTTTTATAATAATTTTTAGGCATTTGTAAACGTATAAGAATTCTTGATATGTCCGATAATTTAAATTTTTTTTATCTATACAAGGGGGCATCCCCTTGCTTTATGATATTTATTTTTATAGTAAAAATGATTTAAAACTGAACTCAAAAACTATGACTATTTTATTCAAATCTTAAATTTATATGATTTTTAATAGTTTAATTTTAAAAAAATAAAATTACATTAGATTTTATTATTCCCGCATTCCATCAATTAGAGCTACTTCGATTTTTCCATTTGGAAAATCAATTTTTGTTACAAATTCATCAATTAACGGAACCATAATTTCTTTTCCTGTATCAATATCTTCAATAATTAAGATATTATGAGCAGCAGTTTCCATTACATCAATAATTTCACCAATTTTTCTATTTTCAGAAAATACTTCCAATCCAAACAAATCTTTTATATAAAAATCATTTTCATTTTTTTCTGGCAATAAATCACGGCGAATTTTAACTTTATAGCCATTTAATTCTTTTGCATCGTCAATATTATCAATGCCTTCAAAATTTAAGATTACTTTTTTATCATTTAATCTTTTTACATCTTTTACGACAAGTAATTTTTTTTTGTCATTTTTTTCAAGAAGGATACGTTCATTTTTGATAAGTTCAATGTTTTCAAAAATTGAGTTAATTTTAACACTTCCACGTAAATGATGTGTTCCGACAATTGTTCCTATATTTACCAAGTTTTTCATTCTTTGTTATTATTTCTCGCTTTCTTAATTTTTTTAAATATCTTCTTTTAATTTTGTAAATTTTTTACTTTCTTCGGCAATCATTTTTAAATCATCTAAATCAATTCCCTTAAAATTAGCCGCTGCTGCTGAAATTACTCCTTCCAAAAGTGGAGCATCTGCAATTTTAGCTTCAATTTGCCCTTCCAGGCTTCTTATTGCCTGAACTGCATTAAATACAGAACTTCCCATATCTACAAACACAAGTGCTCCTGCTCCGTTATCAGCACGAATGATTGCTTTTTTTACATTTTCTATATTTGTTCCATAAACTTCAGTTTTTACATTTCCGCCATTTTCCAAAGCAAATTCTTCCTGCTTAAATAATTTGGCAAAATTAATAATTTCTTGTGCAAGTGTGTTACTGTGGCTTACTACTACGATTCCTACTAATTTTTTGTTTTTTTCTTCCATATTTTTATTTTTTCTCCTTTCAAATTTTTTATTAGTTATTTGTAAAAATATAAAAATTTCAATAGATTATGTTTGATAACCTAAGTTTTTTATCTATATTATAACTTTAATTAATTTTCTCCTAAAAGTCTATCCAAAATTATTGAAACAGCACTTCTCACACACAGATGGTTATACTGTGTTTTTCCACGAATTGGCTCTAAAATTTTATAAGACAAGTCCATAATTTCATTTGTAAGTCCCCATCCAGTTCCAAACAAAATTAGATATGGTGCATCATCTTCAATCATTTCCTTGCCTAAATCAGCATAGCCTACTGTATTTGGAAAAATTCTGGCTGAAGTTGTAATAATTTTTGGTTTTTTACCTTCAATTTTTTCAATTGTATTTACTGCACTTTGGACAGAATCTTCAAGTTCTGTATTTTCAAAGGCTTCATTTCGATTTTTGTTAAATTCTATTCCATTTCCCTCAGTCCAGTAGCCTATTATTCTTCCTGTCAGTTCCTTTTGGGCATCAACTGGAGTAATTATGAAATATTTTTTTATGTCATAAGTTCTGCAAGTTCTGGAAATATCGTGTATATCAAAATTTGTAACGGAAGTTGCCACAACTGTGTTATTTTTATTGTATACAGGATAATGGACAAGTCCTACATAGATGTTATCTCTCATTTTTTTGTTCCTTCCTTATTTTCAGTTTTATATTTATTTTGTATTTTTCTGTAGCCACGTATTTTTTCATTTTTTTCTTTGTAAGCCAAAGCCATAATAAATAAAAGTACAGTTTGTACCCAAAAAATTGCAAAATCAGTAAGATTGTGGACTACAATTCCAGCAATTAAAGCAATTTTCAAAACATTATTTCTATCGTTTCTTAAAATATCGTATAAATATCGTAAAAATACAGTAAGTAAAGCTATTGTTCCAATTAATCCATAACTCAAGAGCAATTCTACCAAGGCATTATGTGAATGTGGATACACGTAATTTGTAAACTTATAGTAAAAAAAGTTTCCGTGCCCATATAAAAGATTGGTTTTTTTAAAAATTCTTATTGCCATATCAATGATTTCTACTCTTAGCCAAAAATATTCTATTAGCGTGCTTTCACGCAAAAATGGAAAAATACCTGAAATTACTCCTAAAATATACGACAAAAGCATCAAAATCAATCCTACAAAGTATCTTCTTTTCAAAAAATAGAAAAAAAGTACAAATATTCCAAGAATTACTGCAATTAATGAAGATCTTGAACCTGTCAGCAAAATTGTTAAGATATTCATAATAAATACTGCAAAATTAATTTTAGACCTTTTTTCAAAAGTAAAATACAAATTTATAACTGCTGACATCATCATAATGCTTCCAAGATAATTTGGGTTAAAATATGCAAAATATCCGACTCTGCTATGCGTGAGCAAAAAGTCGATAATTCCAATAAAAAACGATATTCCAGAAAATTTTGCCATATATTCCAAATTATTTTTTTTAAATTCTACATCTACAATCAAAGTATAGTAACGTCCGACTATAATGCACAAAAATATTGGAATTGCGATTAATCCTAAAATATTTTTGTAAAAAGCAGATGTTATAAGTGAAAATCCAAGTACGACTCCCACAACAATAAGTGAATTATCTTTAAATATCTTTTTATATTCTCCATTTGTAAAAATATTTACTAATATTAAAATGCTAAATAAAATAACTAAAGCATAATGTACAAAAATTGATGCACCTAAAAGTAAATACAACTTTTCCAGATATTTCTGTTTTTTCTCAATTTCCACTTTTCCTCCTTTAATTTTAATAATCAATCATTGTATAAAAATTTATAAAACTCCCTGTTCAAAAGCGTAAGGAGTATATTTTCCACTTTTTGTATCAATGCTTTTTATAATTTTTCTTACTTCATCGTCATCTTCAAATGTAAAGTCCAGCCTTAATTCATCCAGATCTAGTTCATAAATTTCATCTAATTTTGGTATCAGGTTCATTGGCTTATTTAAATAAAGTTCGATATTATTTAGTTTGTTTTTTACAATTTTATATTTATCGTAAAATTCTCCTTCTAATTCTTTGTAATTCTCGTCAAAAATTTTATGCTCAATATACATTCCTTTTAGATAGCCATAAATTACAAGACCTTTTTTTAATTTATTGGATTTTATATTTTTTAGCTGGCGATGGCTTAATTCTGGTGATAAAAATACAGTTTCAAGATTTTTGAAGCTGGAAAACATTTCGATCGTGTAGTTATTAAAAATATTTAAGTTCCAGTCTAATGATTGACCTTTTGATCCGTATTTTTCGCCCATAATTGCCTGATAAAGATTGGAAGCTAAATTTGTTCCAATTTTTATTTTATCTGTTTTAGACAGATTTTTTTCTTTGGCAACATCAAACTGTTTTTGATAAATTTTTGTTATTCCCATTTCACGGCAGACTTTTTCTTGACTATCATTTGAAACAAGTGCTGAGATAATGGGCTTTTTATTTTGCTTCTTACTTTCTATATCTTTATTTTTACTATTTTCAGAATTTTTATTTACTTCAAAATCATATTTTTTTCGCTCGACAGCTGTTCTTTTATAAGATTCTAGCAATTTTTCTAAAAGTTCTAAAACACATTCTCTTTTTAAATTTTTTAGTTCACTAAACGGAATAAATGAAGTCCCGTCGTAATCAATCTGAATTTTTCCAAGCTCAAAAGTCGTATCTCCAAGCTCTGCGATTTTTTCGGCAATTTGCTCTTTTGTAATTAATTTTCTGGCATCCTGCTCGATAATATTTCCTTTTTTGGTAACAGAAATTATTTCATTTTTTAAATTTTCAATTTCAAGCGTAAGTTTAATTTCCTGACCTTTTTTTGCAAACAATTTGGCATTAATAGTCGCATATCTTTTGGAAATTTTTATATTGTGAATAATTCTGTCGTTAATTTCCTTAGAATAATTTTTATAAATATATTTCGTTTCTTTTGGCAATTTTCCAATGGAAATAATATCATATTTATCAGCTTTTGAAATTTTCTCTTCAGTTTTTTTCTTTTTCTTTTCAAAATCTTTTTTTCTAAATTTATTATTTTGTTTATTTTCGTTCTCTTTAGCTTCGATAATATGGATTTTATTTACATATTCTCCGCCAATCTGTTCAAAATTTTTATTTACAAATTGAACTCCATCTCCCAAAATTAATTCATCATCAATTTTAAAGTTATTTGACTCGCCAATTCTTGCCCCTAAAAAATATCCAAAATTTGAAGAATATTTAAAGTTCATAAGTTTATCATCTAAATAGAAATATCCTTTTGAATATCCACGGTTAAAGAGCTTGTAGCTTTGTGTCGGGCGTGGCGTGCCTTTTAAAATATTGTCATAATAGCTCACGGTTTCGTAGACATATTCGCTTGATTTTTTTCTTCCTTCGACTTTTATTGCATCAATTCCAATACTTTTTAGCATATTGATTTCCTTTTCCTGCAAAAGCTGGTCGTTTGGGCTTAGAAAATATGCACTTTTGCCATTTTCATCTGTAAACTTTTTACGGCAGGAATATGCACAAAGTCCACGATTTCCACTTCTTCCGCCAATAAAGCTGCTTATGTAGCAATTTCCAGAATAGGAAATACAAAGCGAGCCTGAAACAAACACTTCCAGCTCAATGTCAGTTTTTTCACGGATACTTTTTATCTCCTCAAAAGACAGCTCTCTTGCAAGACAGACACGAGTTAGTCCCAATTCCTTTAATTTGTTGGCTTCTATGTGATTTGCCACAGTCATCTGCGTACTTCCGTGAATTTTTAAGTTTGGAAAATTTTCCTTTAAAAACTTTACAAATCCCAAATCCTGTACAATCACAGCGTCAATCCCATGTTCATAAACTCTTTTGACATTATTGTACATACTGTTAATTTCGCTGTCCTTTAAAATTGTATTCAAGGTTATAAGCGTCTTAACTCCACGTGAATGAGCATAGTCAATCCCGTCAAATACCTCCTGCATAGCCAAATTTTCATTATTTCTTCTTGCTCCAAATCCTTTTAATCCAAAAAAAACTTCGTTGGCTCCAGCTTTTACTGCAGCAACTAATTTTTCATAATTTCCTGCTGGTGCCAAAATATTCATTTTTTTATTTTTTCCAAAATCCATTTCCTGTTTCAACTTAATTTTCTCTCCATTTTCCCAAATTTTTCCATTTTTTATATTATAGCAAATTTGTTATTTTTTTCCAATTTATTTTTCTACTTTGACAGAATAAAAATTTTAACAAAAGATAGCAAGAAGTCTCCGGCTTCTACAAGCGGGTGATGAATTACTTTTTTTGTAAAAAAAAATTGAAAAAAGGAGATATTTATGATATAATTTATTCAGTGAAATAATATAAAAGTAGGTGATAATAATG
>NZ_DBHIXN010000073.1:0-7715 GCF_057270615.1 Leptotrichia sp. | reverse complement strand
AAAATTGGATTATTGACTGATTTTAAAGAAAATACACCACAGAAAATTGCTCAAAAATTGTTGGAAAATAATTTTGAGAGTGTGGAAATTTTTGTTGGGGAAAATTTGTCTTATGAAAATGAAAAAATTTATCGTTTTAAGGTGAGAGAATTGGCAAACTATGAAGAGAAATTTGGAATGAATGTTGTGATTTTGAAAAAATAAAAAATGGTTAAAAGTTTTTGTAATAAAAATAAGGTTTTTAACAAAGTAAAAAATTAAATGTAAGAAGTGGAGAGAAAATGTATCATATAAAAGATAAGGACTTTATTCGTGGAAAAGTTCCAATGACAAAGGAAGAAATAAGAGCGGTGAGTATTGCGAAAATGGAAATTTCTGATGAAGATGTGTGTATTGATATTGGTGGTGGAACTGGCTCTGTGAGTATTGAAATGGCTAGATTTGCTAAAAATGGGCATGTTTACACGATTGAGCAAAAAGAGGAAGCCGTTGATTTAATAAAACAAAATATGGAAAAATTTGGGATAAAAAATATGACTGTAATTTCTGGAAAAGCACCAGAAGATTTACCACAAGGAATAACTTTCGACAAAGTGTTTATCGGTGGTTCAGGTGGAAACTTATCAGAAATTATCAATTATTCTTATGAAAATTTAAAAGAAGGCGGAATAATTGCTTTGAACTTTATCGTTTTAGAAAACACATTTGAAGCACTTGAATGTTTGAAAAAATCAAAGTTTGAGGATATTGATATTTCTCAAATAATTGTGGCAAAAAATAGAAAAGTAAAGAATTTTAACATGATGATGTCAGAAAATCCGATTTATGTGATTTCTGCGAGAAAATAATATATAAAAAAACCACTTGTAAGATACTAGAAGGTGGTTTTTTTTTGAAAATTCTTTCATAGTTTTATCATAAATTTAAACTTTTATTAAATGGCGAAAGAACACTCGCAATTTTAGTTGTGAGATGAATTGCACGGAAATTTAGCATAAATAGAAAATATTACTTTTTAATTTTACTAACAAAAGGAGAAGTTTAAATTGGAATTAAGAAAAATAAAATCAATAAAACAAATTAGAAATATTTACAAATTATATCAAAATTCGTTTCCAAAAGAGGAAAAAAAGCCATTTGGATTAATATTAATTGGAGCATTAAGAGGGAATTTTGAAATTTTTTCAATCGAAAAGAAAAAAACTGATGAGAAAAATAGAAATTTATACGAGTTTAAAGGTCTTGCAATTACGTTGAAATATAAGGACTTAGTTTTGCTAGATTATTTGGCAATAATTAAAGAAGCTAGAAGTTATGGATATGGTTCTAAAACGCTATCTTTTTTGAAGGAATATTACAAAAATTATCGTTTTTTTCTTGAAATTGAAAATACTGAGGATGAAAATGCCGAAAATTACGAAGAGCGTCAAAGTCGAAAGAAATTTTATTTAAAAAATGGATTTTTGCCATTTCCTTTCAATGTTGACTTATTTGGAATTGAGATGGAAATTTTAGGATATAATTGTTCTTGCGAATTTTCAGAATATCTTGAACTTTACAAAAATCAATTTGGTGGAATTATGAAAAAGAAAATTTCAGAAAATATTTTCTTGGTGGAAAAATAATTTAAAAAATTGTTGCATTATCGAAATATTTGTATAACAAATATGGTATAATATTTAAAGTAAATTCATAAAAAACAATTGACAAATAGTTGTAATCTTGATAAGATTTTTGATTTTAGAAAAGGAGGGAGCTATGAAATTTGAAATTAAATGGAAAAGAGCTTATGAAAAAATTGGAGAAGCAGATGGTTTTAGAATATTAGTCGATAAATTATGGCCTCGAGGGTTAAAAAAGGAAAATGCGAAAATTGATTATTGGGCAAAAATTATTACGCCATCGAAGGAATTAAGACAAAATTATCATAAAGGAATTATTGATTTTGAAAATTTTTCTGAAAAATATAGAAAAGAATTGGAAGAAAATTCGGATTTTGAGGAATTTGAGGGTATAATATTGGAAGAGTTGAAAAAGGGAAATGTGACAATGGTTTATGCGAGTAAAACTCCAGAGTTGAGCCATATTCCTGTATTAAAGGAATTTATTGAGGAAAAGCTGGGAAAATAGTTGAAATTTAAAAAATATTTTATGTGGTAGATAGAAAAAGTCTGAAAAAAAAGAAGTTAAATAAAAAAATGAGTAAATTTTTTAGTAAGATAAATAGGAGAATAAAAGGAAAGGAAAATGAAATATGAAAAAAGGTAAATTTTATGGAATTGGAGTTGGAGTAGGAGATCCAGAAAATATAACGGTTAAAGCAACAAAAAAATTGCATGAGGTGGATGTAATTGTATTGCCGGAGGCAAAAAGTGGAGAGGGAAGCACGGCTTTTAATATTGTAAAAGAGTATGTGAAATCTAATGTAGAACAAATGTTTTTGGAGTTTCCGATGATAAAAGATGTGGAAGCGAGAAAAGTTTTTAGAAAAAATAATGCTGATAAAATAAGTGCTGAATTGGAAAAGGGGAAGAATGTGGCATTTTTGACAATTGGAGATCCGATGACTTATAGCACATATACTTATGTTTTGGAGCATATTGCAGATGATGTTGAAGTGGAAACGGTTGCTGGAATAACGTCGTTTAATAGCATTGCAGCTAGACTAAATGTGCCTTTGATGATTGGCGATGAAGATTTGAAAGTGGTGTCTGTCAATCGAAAAACTGATATTTACAAGGAAATTGAAAATAATGATAATTTAGTTTTGATGAAAATAAGCAGAAATTTTGAGAAAATTAAAAAGGCGATAATTGAAACAGGAAATAAAGAAAATGCTGTAATTGTTTCAGATTGCGGGAAAGATAATGAAGTCGTTTATTGGGATATTGAGAGTGTGGAGGAAGTTCCTTATTTTTCGACGATGATATTGAAAAAATCAGGGTTTTAAAAATTAAATTTAAGTATTAAGGAGAACGGAATTATTATGAAAAAAATTTTATTTATTTTGTCATTTATAGTGGCAATTCAAGGAATGGCAGAAACAATTGTAAAAGGAACTTACGATACAAAAAAGAAAAGATATGTAGAATTGAGTCAAGATTTTGTCAAAGAAATTAAACTCGATTTTGTACTGCCAAGTGATAAAAAAGATTTGGTGACTTACAAAACTGAAAATTTTGATATTGTAGTAAGAAAAAGTGATTTGTTGGAATTGTATAATAAGAATAGAGATAAAAAAGAAAAAAATATAAAAGATAGTATTTCGGATAAAGATAAAAAATTGGATTATGTTCGTAATTATATTGCTGAATTGGTAGAAAACAATAGGGCAGTTATTTATGAAAGAAAAACAAAAAAAGAAATAAAAAATATTGTAAAGATAAAATATAATAACAATACTTATTATGATGCTGGAAGAGGTTCAAATTACGATGGTTATAAATTTTATACAGACAAAAGTTTGTCACAGGAAATCATGAAATTTGATATTATAACTCAATTTGGAGTTGCACTTCACAGCAGTTTGGGAGATAATCCATATAATAGAGAATTGACAGAAAAGGAAAAAGAATACAGAGAAAAAAATGGAAATCATTTTGAAGAATTAAAAGAACTGTATAAGAAAGCGGTTCAAAATCCGAATATGGAACAAAAAATTAGTTATTAGTAAAAAATATTTGATAAGTTATTTTTGAAATTAATATAAATAGGGGGAGAAAAATGAGTAAAATTAAAAAAGAAATTGAGAGTAGTATGGTTTATTTGCAAATCAAAGAATTGATGGAAAATGCGAGAAAACAGGTGTCTGTAAAGATTAATAATATTCTTGTGCAGACTTATTGGGAAATTGGGAAAATTATTATAGAAGATGAACAGGGAAATAGTGAGAGAGCAGAATACGGGAAAAAACTTTTAAAAGAATTATCAAAAAAATTGACAAAAGAATATGGAAAGGGCTTTTCGAGATCTAATTTACAAAATATGAGGCAATTTTATTTGAAGTATCCAATTTGCCAGACACTGTCTGGCAAATTAAGCTGGTCCCATTATTGTGAGATTTTGAGTATATCTGATGATAAAGAAAGAGCATTTTATGAGAGAATAATAATTTATAATTTGATGAAAAACAAATAACGGAAAAAGAGAAAAAATGTTAGAAATAAAAAGAAAAATTTATGATGATAAGGATTGGTATGAAGAATACATTCAAGTTTTAAAAGACGGGAAAGAAATTCATTATGGTGAAAGTTTTGATTTGCCAAAATATGAAAATGGAAATTATATATTTTATTTAAATTATGGAAACATAGAATATTACAAATTTTTTAAAATTTATTTGAAAAAATGGAAAGATAAAATTTATTTTATTCCGAAGTATAATTTTTGTGATGAGAAGGTATATGGATATTCACCGTTGGAATTTTTGGAGAATGATATAAAAAAAATTTTAGAGAACAAGGAAGAAATTAATAAAATTAAGAAATTGACAATAAAGGATATTTTGTGTGAATGGGCATGTAATAGTCAGTTTAGAGAATTTTGCAATAGTTTTGAAGATTATCAGAAAAAATTGGTTAATGAAATTTATTTTGTGGATAACGAGATAATTAATAATGATATTTCAGGAAAATTTGAAAAGATTTTTGGAATGAAAAACAAAAAAATAGAAAAAATAAATGTTGAAGAAGTTGAAAAACTTGATAAAATATCCGTTTATCTTGAAAATGGGAAAGTCTGGGAAGCATTTTTTAAGAAAAATGAAAAAATATATTTGAATACAGGAATATCAGTAAGTTTTGAAATAAATGAAATATTATAAAAATAAAAAATATAAAAAAAGAGGTAATTTTATGAAAAAAGTATACTTCATAGGAGCAGGGCCTGGAGATCCTGAATTAATAACAGTAAAAGGACAAAGAATTGTAAAGGAAGCAGATGTCATAATTTATGCGGGTTCACTTGTGCCAAGAGAAGTTATTGAATGTCATAAAGAAGGAGCAAAAGTTTATAACTCTGCTTCAATGAACTTAGATGAAGTGATGGAAGTTACAATAAAAGCTCAGAAAAATGGGAAATTGGTTGCAAGAGTTCATACTGGGGATCCAAGCATTTTTGGAGCAATAAGAGAACAAATGGATATTTTGGATGAATACGGAATCGAGTATGAAGTCGTGCCAGGAGTGAGTTCATTTGTAGCTGCTGCTGCCGCAATAAAAAAAGAGTTCACATTGCCTGATGTGAGTCAAACAATAATTTGTACAAGACTGGAAGGAAGAACTCCAGTACCAGAAACAGAAAGTCTAGAAAGCCTAGCTTCACACAAATGTTCGATGGCAATATTCCTATCTGTACAAATGATTGATGAAGTTGTAAAAAGACTATTAAAACATTACGAGAAAACAACTCCGATTGCAATTGTCCAAAGAGCCACTTGGGATGATCAAAAAATCATTATGGGAACATTGGAAAACATTGCTCAAAAAGTGAAAGATGAAAAAATTACGAAAACTGCACAAATTTTAGTTGGAAACTTTATGGGGGACGAATATTCTAAATCTAAACTTTATGATAAGACATTTTCGCATGAGTTTAGAAGAGGGATTAAAGAGTAAAAATATAAAAATTTTTGAAAAAAAATAATATAAAAAAGTGTTATAATTTTTATAAAGAAAAATAAAAGATAAAGTGAGGAGAGTTTATGAAAAAATTATTATTTGTATTGATGTTGGCAGTAATGGGAAATGCACTTGCAGGGACAGCAGTGCAAAAAAATCGTAATACATCGATGAAGATGGTATCGGGAAGTGAGAAAAGTAAAATTGAAAGTGCCTTTCAAAAAGATATGGAAAATATTAAGAAAATGGTTGAAAGTCAGACTTTAGCAGTAGTGATTAAAGATTCTTTTAGTAATAATGCAGATTTATTATTTGACAAAGATTATAAAATTAGTGATTCAAATAAAAAAAAGATATTGGAAAAATTTTCTAAAGGATGTTCTGATATTTATCTGAAAAATATGAAATTAAGATTTGCTGTTAAAGAAATTAAATCTATTGATAATAAAAATGTTGAAGTAGTGTATGATGTAAAAATGAAGGATTTTGATAAGGCGTTCGAGGGAATGGAAAAAAGATTTGAAGAAAATGTTAAGACTAATGTTTTAAAAAAATCAGGTTATAAAAGTGAAGATGAAATAGAAGCTTTAATGGTAAAAAATGGAAATGAATCAGAAAAAGTTCGGATTTATGACATTATGGTGGATGAAATTTTGGATATTATGGAAAAAGCCTTGGAAAATGTAAATTTAGAAACAGTAATATCATCAAATGAAAAGGCAGTATTAACTGAAATAAATGGACAGTGGGAATTAAGCAATTTAAAATAAAAAAATTTAAGTTTTAATTTATTTGAAACTTTTTTCTAAAAATATGGTATAATATTGGCAGAAGAATAAAAAATACAATAAGGAGAAAAACATGAAAAAATTATTATTTTTAATTATGATGATAGTAGTAGGAAATTCTTTTACAGCAGGAATACAGGCAAATGAAGACATGGCAATAAAAAGAGCTCTTCAAAGCAGATTAAATTCCTTTTTTTTCACAATTGTAAATGAAGGAATAAGAGACAATGAGAAAAATCTTGAGAAGGAAGCGTATAACAAACTATTTAAAGATTACGTTATTAGTAATTCTTTAAAAAGAGAAATTGTTGAAAAATATGCAAGGGAAATTTCAAGAATTACAGCAGATGAAACAAAGTTAAAATTTGATGTGAAACAAATAAATTATCTTTCAAATGGTGAAGCAGAAGTAGTTTACGATATAAAATCCAAGAGTTTGAAAAGTGTTCCTGACATGATAGAAGTAGATGATGAAACAGAAAAAAGAATTTTGGAAAGAGCTAAAATGAGTAAAGGTGAACTGGAAGCAATTATGAAAGAAAAAGGAAATGAGCCTGCTAAACGAAATTATTACAATGTGGCAATTGAAGAAAGAATAAATATGTTTGAAAAAGAAGCTCAAAAAATTACTGGAGAAGAAGTAATATTAGAAAATTTACAAGCATTAATGGTAAAAGTAGATGGAAAATGGGAGTCAGAAAATTTGGAAAAAGCATTAAAAGGAATTAAAGACTAAATAAATTTGTTCAATACTATAAAAACTTGAAATGCAAAAATAAATATTATAAAGCAAAAGGGGGAGAGATCCCCCTGTTTTAACAAAAAGATAGCAATAGGTTGTAGGCTTTCTATAAGTGGGAGATGAATTGATTTTTTTTTGTAAAAAAAATTGAAAAAATGTTGGAGAAAAAATTACAAAAATCATTATCAAGAAAAGTAAAATTTTCTAAAAATTGGTATAGACAAAAAGTGAAAATATCAAAATTACATGAGTATATTAAAAATTGTCGAAGAGATTTTTTACATAAATTATCGAAAAAATTGTCTGAAGATTATAATGCTGTGATTTTGAGGATTTGAATATGAAAGGGATGAATAGTTCACGTTTTATTCTAAAGAAACTTTGCTTTGCTTTCTGATACAAGACATGTCTAGATTGAAAATATTGAAAAATTATAAAAAAAGTCTTGACAAAATCAAATTATTTTTGTATAATAACTAATGTCTGTAAAGGATAAAAGTATAAAGATGTTATTGGGCTGTCGCCAAGCGGTAAGGCACTGGACTTTGACTCCAGCATGCAATGGTT
>NZ_DBHIXN010000072.1:0-7731 GCF_057270615.1 Leptotrichia sp. | reverse complement strand
CCTATATCAATAATGTGATCCGCAACCTTGATTACATCCAAATTATGCTCAATTACTAAGACTGTATTCCCTTTATCAACCAATCTGTTTAACACTTCTAATAATTTTCTGATATCTTCAAAGTGAAGTCCTGTCGTAGGTTCGTCCAAAATGTAAATAGTTTTTCCTCTTGACATTTTTGATAATTCAGTTGCAAGTTTTATCCGTTGAGCTTCTCCTCCCGAAAGAGTTGTCGCAGGTTGTCCTAATTGAATGTAATTCATTCCTACATCCATCAATGTTTGCAATTTTCTCTCAAGTGGCGGAATATTTTTGAAAAATTCGTATGCTTCTTCAACTGTCATTTCTAGCACATCTGCGATACTTTTTCCTTTATACTGAACTTCTAATGTTTCTCGATTGTATCGTTTTCCTTTACAAACTTCACATTCCACATAAACATCTGGCAAGAAATTCATTTCAATTTTATTAATTCCAGCACCGCTACATGCTTCACATCGTCCACCTTTTACATTAAATGAAAATCTTCCTTTCGTGTATCCACGCACTTTCGCATCGTTTGTCTGTGCAAATAAATCACGAATATCATCAAAAATTTTCGTATATGTCGCAGTATTCGATCTCGGAGTTCTCCCAATCGGCGACTGATTAATATCAATCACTTTTTCCAAGTTTTCAAGCCCATCGATTCCACCATTTTCAAGCGGATACAATTTCCCTTTATTTAGCCTATTGTGAAGCTCTGGAAACAATGTCTGATTAATCAATGTCGACTTCCCACTTCCTGAAACTCCTGTCACAACCGTCAAAACTTCAAGAGGAATATGTGCAGTCACATTTTTCAAATTATTTCCTTTTGCATTTTTCAAAACAATTTCTTTAGTCGCTTTTCTTCTTTTTTTAGGCACTTCAATTTTAATTTTTCCGTTCAAATATTGTGCTGTCAATGATTTTTTGTTTCTCATAACTTGTTTTGGCGTTCCTTGTGCTACAACCTTTCCTCCATTAATTCCAGCACCTGGGCCTATGTCAATTAAATAATCAGCTTCTCTCATCGTATCTTCATCATGCTCTACAACAATCAAACTATTCCCAATATCACGCAAATCCTTCAAAGTCGCAAGTAACTTGTCATTATCCCTTTGATGAAGTCCAATACTCGGCTCGTCAAGCACATAAATTACGCCAGTAAGCCTACTTCCAATTTGAGTCGCAAGCCTAATTCTTTGCGATTCTCCACCAGACAGCGTTTTTGTCATTCTAGCAAGACTTAAGTAATCAAGCCCAACATTTATCATAAATTTTAGCCGTTCTTTTATTTCTTTCAAAATTTCAGCTGCAATCTGCATTTGTTTTTCCGTAAGCTGAATTTTTTCATAAAAATCAAGTGCATCAACAACGCTCACTTCAGTCAAGTCAATAATACTCTTATCATTAACTGTTATCGCCAGTACAACATCTTTAAGCCGTTTCCCGTGACAAGTTTTACAAGTTCTCTCTGTCATATATTTTGCTTCCATCTCTTCTCTTGCTGATTCAGAAGCAGTTTCCTTGTATCTTCGTTCAATTCCATGCACAATCCCTTCAAATCCTCGTTTTCCGTTATAGCTAAAACTGTCTCCGCTCCAAGAAAATTTAAATTGCTTATCACTTCCATAAAAAATCACATCTTTTTCTTTTCGAGTCAATTTAGAAACCTTTTTATCCAAGTCGATTTTATGTGCCTTTGCCATCGCTATGAATAAATCCCAGTTCCAGCCCTTTTTAGTCGTCGCTCCTGGAAAAATTATCCCACCTTCATTAATTGACAAATTCTCATCAACAATTAATTTATTCTCGTCAACTTCCAATCTTGAACCAAGCCCATTACAAACTTCACAAGCTCCATATGGTGCGTTAAATGAAAAAAGTCTTGGCACAACATCTGGAAACACAACATCTGGATGTTCTGGACAAGAAAAATTCTCACTAAATTTGTTATCTTCCCCATTAATATTCACAATTATTTTCCCATCAGAAAGCTCACTCGCAGTTTCAATCGCCTCTGTCAATCGACTCAAAAACTCCTTATTATCCGTCTTAAACACAACTCTATCAACAACAACTTCAATATGATGCCTTTTATTCTTATCCAAAACAATTTCATCACTCAAGTCAAGAATATCACCATTCACTCGAACTCTTTGAAACCCTCTTTTCTGCAAATTCAAAAACAAATTTTTATGAGTTCCCTTTTTATCAATCACAACTGGTGACAAAATTATCATTTTATCCTTTTCTTTTCTAGAACTCATCAAATTATCGACAATTTCCTGAATCGACTGTTTCTCCACTTTTCTATGACAAATCGGACAATGTGCCTCTCCAATATGTGCCCACAAAAGCCTCATATAATCATAAATTTCTGTCGTAGTTCCAACGGTAGAACGAGGATTTTTTGACACACTTTTCTGTTCAATCGAAATCGCAGGAGAAAGCCCTTCAATACTATCTAATTCAGGTTTCTTCATCTGCCCAATAAACATTCTTGCATAAGCCGACAAGCTCTCAACATACCTTCTCTGTCCTTCTGAATAAATCGTATCAAACGCAAGCGAAGACTTCCCACTCCCAGAAACCCCAGTAATTACAACCAGCTCATTCTTTGGAATCTCAATATCAATATTTTGTAAATTATGCTCTCTAGCTCCAGTAATCTTTATTTTGTTGTCTTTCATTATCTTCAATGTTCCTCTCTAATTTTTCTCCTCAATTAACTTAAATCCCTCTAAATCAGCTTTTTTAAATTCTTCAATCAATTTTTTTCCATATATCCAAACCTTTTGTTGCCAAGGATGTCCTAAATATCCAAAATGAAAATTAATATCGATAAAAAAATAATAATCCCCATTTGGACAATATGTTGGAAAATATGCAGTATATCCACCACCCCAGTAGTGTTCATCTTTAACTTCTATAATTTTAGGCTCATCTTTAATACGAGGATTATATCTAAAACAAGAATGTTGCCAATCCAATGCATACAATTCCGCATTTTCCTTAGTACATTTCAAAAAAATTTCTGTTATTTTATCCCGAATTTCTTTTTTAAATCCCCAAACTACAAACCCTTCAATTTCCTCTAGATTTTCATAATGATAACTAATATCATAAACTATATACGGTTCTTTAAATTCAAACGCTATTTCTTTTTTATCAACACTAGGATTAAAATTAAATCTATCATAAACTATATCCCAGACTTTATCATATTCTTTATTATCTAATATTACCATTTTTTATATTCCCTTCCATAAAAATTTTTACACAAAAAAGCCTGTTTCACAAATTTTTTTTTACAATCTATGAAACAGATTTTTTTCAATTATTATTTTAATCTAAATATTTTTTATATTCATCAGTTAATTCTAATATTCTTTGTTGTATAAAACTAACCTCTGAGCTCACTCGAAATTGTTCAGCCGCACATAAATTAACAAAATAAACATCTTTTGTCAAATCTTTCAATCCTTCATAAAAGTTTTTTAACCAGTTTTCTTGTGAACTAACTAATTTTTGTTTTAATTTATAGTAACTTTCTCCACCTTTATCAAATTTTTGAATTAGTTTATTGTATATTTCAATCATTTTTTGATTTTCATTTTTCAATGTTTCTAAATGTTCTCTATCATTTTTGTCACATTGATTAAAATTTACTAATAATCTAATGCCTGGAAATTCTGAATTTGAAAAAGAAACTAAAGAAAATACCATAAATATAAAAATTATTTTTCTCATAATTTCCCCTTATCGAGTTTTATTTTTCATACGGAAGTCCAGACGCTTTTGGTGCTCTTGATTTTCCTACAAATCCAACCAATGCTAACAAAGTCAAAATATATGGTATCATTGTCAAAAATTGCTGAGATATTGGAAGTCCTATTGTTTTGGAAACATCGGCAAATGCTTGTCCGAAAGCGAATAACAGGCTTGCCAAGATTGCTCCTAGCGGATTCCATTTCCCAAAGATCATTGCAGCCATTGCGATATATCCACGTCCTGCTGACATGTTATTTGAAAAGGCTGGAAGCAGGACTGCTGTAAGGTAAGCTCCTCCTAGTCCTCCCAATGCTCCTGATATAAGTACGCTTATATATCTTGTTTTATAAACGCTTATTCCTACTGTATCGGCTGCCAATGGGTGTTCTCCAACCGAACGTATTCTCAATCCTAAAACTGTTTTGTATAAAAAGAAATACATTGCGATTGCAATTCCATAAACTACGATTATCATTAATGTTTGATTAGCAAGTGATGGATCACCTTTTGCATTTCTAGCAATTGGGGTATTTCCTGCTGTATTGTAAATAGCTTTTATTAAATATGATGTTATTGCGGCAGCAAATAGATTTATTGCAACTCCGCTTATAATTTGATTTCCTTTAAGACTAATACTTATTACTGCATGAATTAATGAAATTAATATTCCTACTATTACTCCAAAAATTATTCCTAAATATGGATTTGCTGTTGCAATATTTACAACTGCTGTTGCAAATGCTGAACTTAGCATAATTCCCTCAAGTCCAATATTAATGACTCCACTTTTTTCAGAAATACATGCTCCTACAGCTGTTATAAGAATTGGAGGAGCTATTATTATTGTTTGCTGTAATAAATTAAATATTTGTTTTAGTATAATCATTATTATCTTTCCTTTCTGAATTAATATTTTTTATTTAATGATCAAATTTATGATGATTTCTTTTTATTAAGCATAAATTTAAATAAATTTTCTGATGCTACCAAAATAATGATTAATGCTTGTATAATATATACAATTTCCTTGTCAATTTGATATCTTTGCTGCAACATTTGTCCCCCAACTTCGAGTGCCGCATAAAATATTGACGCAACCAATATTCCAAATGGATCATTTTTTCCAAGAAGTGCTACTGCAAGTCCTGTAAATCCGTAGTCTCCCATTATAAATTCAGTATACGAATATTCTGAAGCTCCACCTAAAACACGTTCAGCTCCACCAAGTCCAGCACATGCTCCAGCAATTCCCATTGCCAAAAACATAATATATCTTGGATTAATTCCAGCATTTTCAGCAACCGTATCACTTTGTCCAACTGCTTTTATTTCATATCCTTTTTTAAAATATTTGAAAAAAAGAAATACTCCTATTGTCAGAAGAATTGCAATTATAAAACCAAAATTCAAGTTTTGTCTTGTAACATTTCCAAAAAGCAGTGGCAGTCTTGCTCCTTCAAAAACAGCTGGAGATTGTGTATTTTGAGAAGCAGGATCTTTCAAAGGCCCATTTAATAAAAAATTTTGTAATTCAAGCATAATATAATTTAACATAATTGTACTAATTACTTCACTTACTCCAAATTTTGCCCGTAAAAATCCTGCTATTCCAGCCCACAAAAATCCAGCAATTACAGCTACAATTATTACAACAAATATATTCCCAAAAATATAATTTTTAAATGTAACTGCCCAAAAAGCTGCAGCAAGTCCTCCAGCTATCATTTGCCCTTGCATCCCAATATTAAATAAACCTGCTTTAAAGGCTATCATTGCAGCAAGTGCTGAAAATATTAACGGTGTTGCGACAAATAATGTATTTGCAAGTCCGCTGAAAAAAGGAGATCTTGGATAAGGCTGATAAAAAGCCGCTTTCATCATATCAATATAGGCTGCAATCGGGTTTACACCCTTTGTTATCATTATTACCCCACCAATAATTAATGCAATTAATACTGCAATTATAGATGGTAGAAAATCCTTTATCTTATTTTTAATCATCTATTTTCCCTCCTGCCATTAATATACCTATTTTTTGCATTGTTGCATCTTTTCTATCCAAAATTCCTACAATTTTTCCTGAATACATTACCACAATTCTATCACTTAATGCCATTATTTCTGACAATTCTGCTGAAACAAGCATTATTGCCTTTTTTTTAGATTTTTCATTTAAAATTGTGTTGTGAATCATCTCAACTGCTCCAATGTCAACTCCTCTTGTAGGCTGTGCCGCAATAATAAATTTATTTTCACGCTCCAGCTCCCTTGCTACAACAACTTTTTGTTGATTTCCACCAGATAATCCTCCAAATTTTATTTTTCCATCTGCAGGTCTAATATCATATTTTTTTATATATTCATTAGTTTTTTTCTCTATTTCTTTGTAATCCATCAACATTCCTTTGGAATACTTATCCCCAAGTCCCAAAGCCATATTTTCTTCTACTGTAAAATCGTCAATAGTTGCTCTTTTATGCCTGTCTTCGGGTATATGAGAAAGACCTTTTTCTCTAATATATTTTGGTGCCTTATTTTCCAGTTCTTCATTACCTATAAAATATTTCCCGCTCTCAATTTTCACAAGCCCTGCAAGAGCTTCAATCAGTTCAGTTTGCCCATTACCTTCTACACCAGCAATCCCCAACACTTCACCTTCTCGTATTTCAAATGAAATATCTTTTAATTTTTCAATATTCCCTTTTTTCACAGTCAAATTCTCAATTTTTACAGCTATATCCCCAAATTTCACATCTGGACGTTTCACTTCAAACAGAACAACACGCCCAACCATAAGATTTGCAATCTTTTCTTTTGTAGCTTCCTTTGTTTTTAATTCTCCAACATCGCTTCCACGGCGAATAACTGTAATAGTATCTGATAAATCAAGCACTTCCTGTAATTTATGCGAAATAAAAATAATAGTTTTACCTTCCTTTATAAGATTTCTCATAATTTCATAAAGTTCCTTCACTTCCTGTGGTGTAAGTACCGCACTCGGCTCATCAAATATCAAAAGTTCTGCCCCTTTAAACAATATTTTCAAAATCTCGATTCTTTGATGAATCCCAACTGACAAATCTGACACTTTCGCATCTGGATCAATATTTAGTCCATATCTTTCAGAAACTTCCTTAACCTGCTTTCTAGCAGTATTCAAGTCAAAAAACACTCCACCTTTTTTAGGCTCAAATCCCAAAACCATATTTTCAGCAACCGTCAAAGTATCAATCAACATAAAATGCTGATAAACCATCCCAATCCCCAAATTTGCAGCAGTTGTAGGACTATCAATGTCAATTTTCTTCCCTTTGTAAAAAATCTCTCCAGAAGTTGGAGAATACAATCCATTCAAAATCTTCATAAGTGTAGACTTTCCAGCTCCATTTTCCCCAACAATCGCATGAATCTCTCCTTTTCTTACTTTCAGAGTAATATCATCATTTGCAATAATTTTCCCACCTAAAAATTCTTTTCGTATATTTTTCATTTCCAAAATATATTCACTCATCTTTCCTCCTGCTTCTAAAATTAATTCTATTCAATTCCCAAATCATTCATCTAAAAGATTTTTTTCTTTATAAGTATTTTTCATTTTTGTAAATAATAGTTTTTTCTTTATTTTTTAATTTCTAATTTTTTTAACGCAAGGGCATCAAACGCCATGCCCTTGCATCCTCGCTTTACGCAAAACTTTCTTATAAAGAAAAAAGAAAACTCGCTTTTTAATATAGATAATCTTGACAGTAAGAAATTAATTTAATTTAAAATATATTCCAAAAGCTCAAACAGTTCTTTTTTCTTTAACGAAATTTTGCTTATTAATTTTTGAAAACGTTATCTTGACCATTATAATTTTTTCAAAACAATATTTGTGGGTGAACTACTCCCGCTTTTAGAAGCGGGAGCTTCTTGGGAAGTATCTGCTTTTGT
>NZ_DBHIXN010000071.1:0-7741 GCF_057270615.1 Leptotrichia sp. | reverse complement strand
AAAATAAAATCCCTAACCTTTTCAGCAACTTCCTTTTTAGCAAAAAATAATTTCTCAGATTTAAAAGATTTAGTAAAAATAAAATTTAAAGATGAATAACTTCCTCCACGATTATAAACTCTATCAATTGTTATATCAGAAATCCAAGAATAAGGAATTATGTATGCTGGATAGACAGAAAATAAATATCTGCTTCCAATTTTTAAATCACTTTGTGCGACCATTCCAGTTTTAACTATTTTTTCAGAGTTGATAAAATCTTCTTTTGCATAATTTAAAAATCTGTATTTTTCTAAGTTATCTAGCATGTCGGCTAATCTTTTATTTTCTTTCTTTTTCATAAATAAGGCAAATAATAATAGAAAAAGTATAATAAACCATAAGAAAATTGGGATACCAAATTTAATGAATACAAATGACATAGGATTTATTGGAAAATCAGGGAACTCTTGTGCAAATTTTAACTCTTTTAGATATTCAGCATACCCACCGAATAAGATATAAATGGTGTCTATTGCTAATAAAAAAATTTCTGCATAGTAAACTGGTTTTGCTGTTCTTTCCATTTTTAATAAATTATAAAAAAATTCTCGTGGTTCTAAGTCTTTTAAATCATCATTAATTTTAGCGGATATAATTTTTTGCATGCTTTTTTTTCTTAATGTTAAAGAAAAAAATATTGATAGAATAAATAAAAATGGTATAAACATTGTTCCTATAATTATTCCATATATTTCCATTTAAAACACTTCCTTTTTATTATAAGATTTGTTATTTTGAATAAATTTTGAATAAACAAAATAGAACTAAATTTCTTAAAATTCTATAATTATAATATTAGAAGTTTAATTATAATTAATAGTATACGGTATTGAATATTCCTTCAAAATAGGTGTCAATTTATTAATTTCATCTAAAACCATTTGTTCAGTAACAAAAAATGTAAATTTACTTGTTTGAAAAAATCGTTTGATTACTTTTGAATTTATCGTATGAATCTTTATCAATCCTCTGCAACTGTTACGAAAACGACTGCAATAAAATTCTATGTAATCAATATTAGAAAGTGGAATCTTTTTTGTAGGCATAGAGTTTAGGCATAAAATTTCATTTTCTATGTAAAAACATTCCATTGTGTTCTTTCTTTTTATTAAATAGATAATAGTTGTGATACTAATAATAAGTATTACCAATTGCAATATCAACATAAAAATAAACATTGTATTTTTCTCCTTATTTTTTGAATAAAATGAGTATAATTTGTAATTTTGTAATCTTTAAAAAATTTTTATTTCTAAAATCATATAGACTCTTAGAAATATTCGTATAAATCAGCAATCATCACATTATATTTTTTAAAATATTTTTTCAGCAAACAATAATCAGTTGGCTTGATAGACATTTCAACAAATTTTTTCTCTTCTTTATCAAAAATTTGAAAAGTAGGATTTCTTTCTTTTCTGCCTTTTCCAGCATTAGCCGCATAAAATTTGGCATAACGGATGTTATCAATTTCTATAAATTCTATTTCATTGTTTTCATATAATAATTTTATAATTCTTCCGCTTATAATTAAAGAATATTTTCTTTTTTTTAGATCTTTCAAAAAAAAGCTGAAATTGACAGCAATCGTTATAATCATGAAAATAACGAAAAAAATATCTTTTAATGTAAAATTTGTTAACAATTCATTTAATTTAAAATAGAGTATTGTAATAAACATAATAAATAATAGAATACACAAAAAAATATATGAATTATCTTTTAGTGGATGAATTTCAAATTCATATGGCAATGTCATTTCTTCAAGTTGTTTCAATTTTCTTTCGATGAAAGAAATATTTACTTTTATAATAATAGACAAAAATAAAAGAAAAAAAACAGAACCTCCACTATAAATCAAAAATATTATTTGTTCTGGGGAAGTTTTATCTAAAAAATATAATTGCATTAGAGCAATGATAAAAAATATTAATGATAAAATCAAAAATATTTTTACAAATTTTTTCTGCCTTGGAATATTAGGAATTAACATATCTAATTTTTCATCAAAAATATAACCCCATCTTTTACGATTTTTATCCATTTTATGCCTCCTAATTTTATTTTTAGAAATGGTATTTTAAAGTCGTTTTATTCTAATTAACAGATATTTCCAAAAATCCTAAAATTTCTTCTTTACTTAACGGCTCAACAAGAATATATGAAGCGTCAATAAAACGATACTTATCTTTTTGTAATTTTTTTATAAAATCATTATAATCTAATTGACCAACGACTTGATAACTGTTTGGATCATTTTTATATCCATCAATAGTAACGAAACCTATATTCCAAAAAGCTATGTCATCATTTTTAACCATATCTAAATTATGAAATTCAACACTAGGTTTATAAGGAAGAATTGTTCTAACATTTTCTGTCAGACTATAAGCTCCCATAATTCTTTCATCTTCATCATTTTTATAAAAACGTTGATTTGCCGAATAAGCATCTAAATTTTGAATGTTTCTTACTATTCTTGAAAAAGTATCTATAGGATTATTTGAATTATTTATTTCATCTACCATTTCTTCATTGAAAGAAACAGGTCTAGTTGTACCAAAAATAACATAAGTATCTGATTCTCCATTTTTTATATTTTCTGTAATTACTTTTATTCCATAAAGTATATCTGATTCATAGTCAAATTTATCAATGTTATCAGCAGTATAAACTTCACCTCTTTCATTCAAAATCTCCGAATCAAATTCTTTAGCCAACGCTTTTATATATTCCAACGCCAAAAGCCAATCTTCCCTAGATGATGGCGTAAAAATCCTCACAACATAATTATTATATTTTGTATCATAAGACAATTCAAATCCTCTTGAACTTTCCTTGCCATCTCCTATTAAAAGACACTGATAATTAGAAACTGGAGATAGCAGCAAATCATTAATATCAATATTTCCAGTATTGTAGGTATAAAGTTCCTTATCAAGTAAACTCAATGCAGTTTCAACATTTAAAACGGCTTTATAACCTAAAAATTTTTTCTTGTTTTTTACATAAAAACTTATACTCATTTTTTATCCTCCATATTTTTTAATTTACGCCAAATTTTATAATACTTTATTTTTAATTCTACCACGATTTTCAAGATAATCAAATATTTTGAGTTGAAAAGACAAAATAAAAAAGCCGATTCATAAATTAACTTTATGATACAGCTTTTTTAAAATTTTTATAACAATCCTTATCAAAATCCCCCCCTTTGAATTGAGAGCAAAATACTCTTTAATTAGTACCCCATCTACACCATCTTGCACCAGCCTTAGTTGTTACACAAGTAACAGGTCGGTCAGGGTAGCCTTGTTCCATCCATTCATCCTCCAATTCCCCTTCAGGTTTCCACCCATCTAATCTTTGTACTTCCATACAAGATTGAAGGCCCATAAGTAAAGCGATAATAATAAATAATTTTTTCATATCAATCATTCCTTTCTTTTTTTCTTTTTATTTGTTTTTTATTTTCTTTAATCCTGATGCTTCAATTCCTGTTCCAGCATTTTCCTGTAATTTTGTATAGCATATTCATCCCCGGAATCTGCTCCCATCTTGAAATATTTTTTTGCCTTGTCAAATTCCTTCTTGTCATAATACAGAAGGCCAAGCTCATTCATAGCTTCAGGGATATTGCGGTCTACGGCTTTTAAGAAGAATGTTTCAGCCTTGTCAAGTTTATCTTGAAAGTAGTAAAGCTGCGCCAATTGATACAGAGAGCTGCTATCGCCCCTGCTAATGGCGTCTAAAAACATTTTTTCAGCCTTGTCAAGCCTGCCTTGCTCAAAATACAAACATCCCAGCTGGTACAAGGCTTTGGCATTGCCATTTTCAGTAGCCTTCAAATACTCTTTTTCAGCCTTTTCCAGTTCCCCGTTCTCAAAGTAGAAGTTGCCATCCTCCAAGTGACCGGCAAATGCTGAAATAGAAAGGACAAGAATTCCAAGTAAAATAATTTTTTTCATAAATTTCTCCTTGCTGTTATTCAATATTTATCGTTTCTGATTAAAATAAAAAGTAAGACTATTCATCCAGGTCAACATTTTCCAGAAGCGGCGACCTCATAATGTCAAAAGGCAGGACAACCTTGCCCCCGTTTGAATCCAGGTCAACATCCCTTCCAACATCAATCCCGGCTCTTTTAAATACAAGATAGACAAACTGCGAACAGTAAAGCCTCTTGTCAAAGTTCTTGTTAAAGGTAAGCCCATAAGTCTTGGTTGTAGTCTTGTCAATTTCCTTAAACAGAGCTTTCTTAAAATTATCGTCAATATTTTTCAGCCTAAACACAGAAACCTTCCTTTTTTCATCATACCAGGCAAAGATAGGACTTTCAGCATACCCGATTGAAAAGGATGGGAACTCCACAATCTTCATATTCTCATTGATAACAGCGACATGCCCCTGAGACTGCAGAATAGTGTGCTGCTTAGACAGGACTAGAATATCTCCAGTCTTAAGTTTATTTGCTTTTTCAATCAGTTCTGTAACAGGATACCATTTGTAGCTGGGATCAGTAAGCTGGCAAAAAAGTGTCGTTGAAATTGCAATAAATAAGAAAACAGTTTTTTTAACTATTGTTTCAATATTAAAAAAAATACATCTCATAAAATATTTTTATCATCTCCTTTCAATACTATTAAAAAAAGTTAAAGCAGACTTTTGTTCAATCAATCCAAAATCAAAATAAATTAACCTTTCCATGATGTAAAAATCTAACTTTTTATCGCCCAAAAAATTGTTTAAAATATCTTTTTTCAGTTATTATATCCTTTTTTTTTTTTGCTTTGGTTACTATTATATTTTTATTAGAATGATAGAAAATACAAATTTTTTTAAATATTATAAATCAAAAATAATATAATTTAGTAAACAAGAAAATATTATAATAGATACCAAAAATGATTTTAAAATATTTTATATTTTTTAAAAACATATGCTATAATTAATTATATTAATCAAAATTTATTTAAAATAAATTCAATATTCAAAAAATATTAAAAAAGGAGCAAATATGAAAAAATTAAATTTCAAAATAGAAGAAAAAGAATGTATCTTATATACAAATGAAAATAAAAAGACAGAATATATTTTAATACAGCCTGTTGATGAGCATGATATGCAGCTTTTAGACAATGAAGTGAAATATATTTCTGAAAATACAGATAAAAGTTTTAGCTTGGCAGCTTTCAAAATAGAAGACTGGAATAGTGAACTAACATCTTGGGAAATGCCACTTCTTCGTGGAAAAGGAAATTTTGGCGATGGAGCTGGTAAAACATTAGAGTTTATAAAGGGAAAATTGATTCCAAATTTGGTAAAACTTGTGAATATTCAAGAAAATAATGTGAAATATGTTTTAGGAGGATATTCACTTGCTGGATTATTTTCGTTGTGGTGTGGGTATCAGACAGACATTTTTGCTGGAGTTGTTGGAGTTTCGCCATCAGTTTGGTATAAAGATTGGATTAAGTTTGTGAAAAATAATGAAATTTTGGCAAAAAATGTTTATTTAAGTCTTGGAGATTTGGAGGAAAAGACTAAACATCAGGTTTTATCAAAGATTGGGGATAATATAAGAGAATATTTTGAGATTTTGAGAAATTCTAAAGATTTGGAAAAATGTGTCTTGGAATGGAATGAGGGGAATCATTTTAGGGATTCGGATGTGCGAATGGGAAAAGGATTTTTATGGCTTGCAGAAAATTGTTAATTTTAATAATTTAACTCCCCCTAAGGGTAGAGGCAGAGGTGAAATTCGATATTTTTCGACTATCTAGTCAATCTGTAAACAATATACATAATAACTAGAAGTCTAATAAGTTCATCGCTGTTCACTGCTCTAAACCTCCTTATAATAGAATACGAGTTTACTGAACTCTGTATCATTATAAAAAAAAGCTAGAAAATTCTAGCTTAATTTATCAGTAATTTTATTCTATTATAAGTTTCTCTTAGGGTTTTTAACAATTTAATTATATCATATTTTCAAAAAAAGTCAATCATGAAATAAATATTATTTTTTTATTTTTATAATAAATATTATTTTTATCCCTTGCAAAATCATCATTTTTCTCAAAAAATGCAGTCCCAATTTTCAAAATTTTCATGGATTTTATTGTCAATTTATAAAAATCAAAATCAAATTTTTTGTCATTATAGATAGCATTTTGGAATGGAATGCAGGAAATCGTTTTAAAGATTTAGATGTGCAAACTAAGGAAGGTTTTAAGGAATGTTTAATTAAATAAAATAAATTTATTAACATTCAAAATTAGTGTTGGGAAAATGGTATTCATGTGAATAATAATAACATTTTAAATATAAATTAAATAATAACACTATATAAAATTAAGTAAAAATTAATGATAATAAAAGTTAAAACAAATGTGGGGGGGGGGTAAAATATGAGTAATTATATAGATTAAAATTTTTAAGAAAGGAGAATTTAAAATGAAAAAAATATTATTTGGTGTATTTTTATTGTTAAGTAGCATTAGTTTTTCAAATTTTACAAGTCGTCATGGTGGTACAATGTATTGTTTAAAAATTGGAAATGTTACAGAAATTAGAAATAGTGAATTTTCTTTTAAAGCTGGTCTTTGTAGAATATTTCCTGCATATTCTTCTAAACAAACTGTTATTAGAAATGTAACAGTTGTCCAAAGTGGGAGGGGAGATATATCTAGACTAGTTCAAGATGATTTTAAGGAAAGAAAGAAAAGATTAGTTTATGGCATATTTTCTAACTATTTGAAATATGATTCTAAAACTAATAAATTATCTGCTTATATTTCTGATCCTTTTAATCCTGATATCAAAGTGATTCCATATACATCTTTAAGACCTGCAGAAGAGGTTGAAGAATTTATTGATGAATTTCCTGAATTTGATTATAACACTTTTATATCAGATTACTACAATGTTTATAATTAGATTTCTTATGACATGTTATAAAAAGAGTGCTCAAATAAATGGTAGTCTTTTTTTATTCTAATTAAAAAATCTCCCCTAGAAATCCAATTTACTAAAAGAGACTTTTTTTATTTAATTCAATTTGGGTGTATAAAAATTTTTGTGTAAACCTCTAAATAATATATGGTAAAATAACTATATAATATTTGGAGATTTTTATTATGGCTAAAAAGAAAATTAATAATTATATTTTATAAAAAATAAAGAGAGTTTTAAAACTCTCTTTAAATTGGCCTTTTTTTAACAATGAATATAAGTTTTTTTATTTCATTTATTAAGCTAATTATACAATATTTTTTTATGAAAAGCAATAATATTGTATTTTTTAACTATTTTTCAAACTTCACCTCAAATTCTTTCCCCAAAAATGCAATCCCAATTTTCAAAACTTTCTCAATCCCAGCATTTTTCAAAACAGAACTATATCCTTTCTCATCAATTTGATTCAACGCAACTTCACATTCCTTTTCAAGTTTTTCACGAATTTTATTATCACTTAAATTTTCTGTCCCATTAACAATTTTCAATTCAATAATAATTCCTTCTTTTCCTTCCAAAATATTTTTAGGTTTTAAAAGTAAATCATATCTTCCTTTTCCTGCAAAATTATTCGATGTAATTTCGTATTCATTTTTCAAAGTTAAAATCAATCCTAACATCAATACATGATAAAATTGCTCTTTGTAAGTTCCACTCACATCAAATATTCCAGTATTTTCCA
>NZ_DBHIXN010000070.1:0-7846 GCF_057270615.1 Leptotrichia sp. | reverse complement strand
AGTATATTTTTTCTGCTTTCGCCACCATCACACTTATACCATATATTATTACCTAAGTATTATGTTGTGGTTATACTAGCTTTAAGAGTTCCCAGCAATTCAGTTTCTTTGTTGCACGGTTTTGCTCCGTGTCTACATACAAGTTTCCCTATATGCTTACTAAAATTTTCGTGCAATTCATCTCATGACTAAAGTCGTGAGTGTTCTTGTACTATTTAATAAAAATTATTGAAAGCGGCTCAAACATTTTCAAAATCCATTTTATCTTTTCACTAACTTTTTCGTAATAAATTTCATTTAGGTTAAAAAATGATATTTTCATTTCTCCAGTTTTTTCTCCAATTGTGAGAAAACTTATGTATTCATTATCAAAAAAAGTAGTATTTTTAAATGATTTTTGAATACTCTCACCTTTTTCTATTTTTAAAACAATTTTTTTCAGCTCTTCATTTAAAACATAGCTTTTAGAATTTGTACACATTTTTAGAGATTGAATTAATGGCACATTAGCATCTGTCAAAGAATACATATTTCTCGTAAAATTTAATATACAAATATTTTTATACATTTTTCCAATAATTTTTATTCCTAAAATTTTTCTTTCAAAAATTTTCTCATTTTGCTTTTTCCATTTTTTAAAACAAAAAAACAAAAAAATTATAGTTATCAATAAAATAATTCCATATTTATCAACTATTTTACTAATATTTATAACAATTTGTGTAACTTTCGGCAATTCCTGCCCAATATCTGAATAAATTAAAACAAATTTAGGCACAACAAATTTCAACAGTATAAATACAATAACTAACGCTGTAATTATAACTGTTATTGGATAAATACTCAAATTTTTTATATCTTTTTTTATTTTCTGATTAAATTCATACTTTTCATATAAATTCTTAAAAACTATTTCTAAATTCCCAGTTTCTTCCCCAATTTTAACCATTTCCATGAATTCTCTATTTAAAGTAATTTTAGAAAAAGCCCTATGAAGTGAAACTCCCTTTTCAATTTGCTGTTTTGTGCGAATTATCCTACTTTTCAAATCTCCATCATAATTCTGAGCAACAATTCCAAGTGTATCAATTAGTGAGATTTTACCATTTAACAAATAATACACGCTTTTAGTAAAAGATAGCAAATCCTTTTCGTTTATTTCAGTTTTGTTACTCTTTATAACATTTATCATTTTAATTAATCCCCCCCTGATTAATTATAAATCAATTTTTATTTTTTACTATTTTCCAATGCAATTTTTCCTAATGCAATTGAACCAACAAATCCTGCTTCATCTCCAAGTCCAGGATAAACAATATAATTGTCAATTTTTTCCAAAATTTCCTCTTTTTGAACATAACCATTCAAAAATTCTAATACATATTTTCTAATTAACGGGAACAGTTGCTTTTGTTTCATAACTCCTCCACCCATAATTATTTTTTGTGGCGATAAAATCAAAATGTAATTTACTACAGCTTGAGCCAAATAATATGCTTCCATATCCCAAACTTCAGATCTGTCAGCAAGTTCAAATCCTTTTTTACCCCATCTATCTTCTATTGCAGGACCTGCAGCCATTCCTTCCATACAGTCCTTATGAAAAGGACATCTTCCTTCAAATTTATCATCTTTATGTCTTTTTAAAAATATATGACCCATTTCAGGGTGTGTTAATCCTTGAAGCATTTTTCCATCAACAACTGCTCCAGCACCAATTCCAGTTCCTACTGTAATATACATAACATTTTTAAGATTTTCTCCAGCACCCCACCAGCTTTCCGCAAGTGCCGCTCCATTTACATCGGTATCAAATTCCATTGGAACATCATAATGTTTTTTTAATTCTCCTATTAAATCATAATCACTCCAGTAAGGTTTTGGAGTTTTTGTAATATATCCATAAGTTTTAGAACCTTTTACAGGATCAATTGGTCCAAAACTTCCAACTCCTATTACATCAAATTCCTTGTCCTTAAAATATTCGATGACTTTTGCCATCGTCTCTTTCGGTGTTGTAGTTGGAATACTTATTCTGTCTATGACCTTTCCATCTTCTGTCCCCAATCCACAAATAAATTTAGTTCCCCCAGCTTCAACTGCTGCAATAATTGCCATAATTTCACTTCCTTTTCTTTATTATTTATATTTTTTTATATCTTAATTTCTATGACTATTAATTTTTATATACTTTTCAATGTATTATCATTATCCTTATAAAATTCCAATATTTCATCTTGTGTCGCAGCAGCTGTCCCTATTTTTGCAACTACAATTCCAGATGCCATATTTGCAATTACCCCAGCCTCATATAAATCCGCTCCAGCACATATTGAAAGTAAAAATGTTGATATAAACGTATCTCCAGCACCTGTCACATCATAAACTTCCCTTGCTACAGTCGGTATTCTCTTATGTTTAGTCTTAAATAACGAAACTCCTTCTTCACTTCGAGTAAGCACAACACTATCCAACTTTAGTTCTTCCTTTAATTGTGCCATTTTTTCAGCAATCTGCTTTTCACTTGTAAATTTTTTCATTCCAAAATAATCCAGAATTTCTTTTCTATTTGGAGTCATTGAAGTTGCTCCAACATAATTTTTAAAATTTTGCGGTTTTGGATCAACCATTACCCTTTTATTATGTTTTTTAGCTATTTCAATTATTTTTTTAGATAAATCTTTCGTAAGCAATCCTTTGTTATAATCTGAAAGCAATACTGCATCAATATTTTCAATGTTTTTTTCAAAATTTTCTAAAATCTGATTTTGAATATTTTCTGAAATATCAGTATCCTTTTCCCAATCCAACCTTAACAACTGTTGTCCTTGAGATAAAACTCTGCTTTTAATAATCGTTGGACGTGTATCATCTTTCACAATTCCATCAAAATTTACATTTTTGACTTCAAGTTCTTTAACAAATTTTTCTCCATTAGCATCATTTCCGATAACCCCATAGACATAAGCCTTCCCTCCAAGCGAAGTCAAATTATTTGCTACATTTGAAGCTCCTCCAAGTACAAATCTTTCTTTTTCTATGTTCACAATCGGAACAGGAGCTTCTGGAGAAATTCTGTTTACTTTTCCAATCAAATACTCATCTAGCATCATATCACCAATAACAGCTATTCTAATATTGTTAAATTTTTTTATTATTTCTTCAATCCTTTGAATTGAAACCATCTTTTTCCTTTCCTAAATTCAAATTAGTTAATTTATAATTATGTCATCAAAATACGCTTCAAAACTAAATTTAAAAGGTATGACAAATCTGACATTTTTAATACTAACCCCCATTTAAAAAATAAACAATGTCCTATTTACTTTCTGATAAGGAGTCTTGATCCTTTACTAAACAAAATTATAGTAACTCCATTTTTTTAACGGAAAATAGTATAAACTCAGGATTTGAATAAATAGCCATAGCCTTTGAGTTCTGTTTTAAAGTGGTTTTACTATAGTCTTTACTTAATATTATACTACATATTTTTGAAATTTCCAGTATAATTTATAAATTTTTTATATGAATTGAGAAAAATCAAAAAAATTATTTTAGCTATTAACTTTTATCTTGTATAATTGCTTCAATTTCAATATAAATATCCCGCACTTCCCTATTATTTCTACGATACTTAAATAGCGGACCAATTATAGGGATTTTTGATAGAAATGGAACTCTTCTTATTGTCTCTTTGCTCACATCTTGCTTTAATCCGCCAATAAAAGTTGAACCCCCATTATTTAATGTAATTGTTGTTTTTGTCTGGTTTTTCTGTTTAGCACCAGAAGATGAATTGTAGCTTGAAGTTAATTTAAAATTACTTATTTCTGTATCAATTTTAAGCAAAATTTTCTTCACTCCATTAATTCTCCTAATTTCAGGATTTATTCTAAAAACAATTCCAGCTTCAGAAAAAATGGGCTCTACATATTCAGTATCATTTTTCGTAGTTTTCTTTTCCCCAACCAGCACTTCTTCCGTAACCTTCAACTCTCCTTCCTCATTTTCCATAATCATAAGTGTCGGCATAGCCTCAATCCGTATATCCCCATTTTCCTTTAATAAATTAAAATCTATCCCTAAAAATTTTCCTCCTTTAGAAAAAATTGATGCAATTGAAACTTCTCCATTCAAAAATTTTGCCACTAAATTATCCTTGCTTGCATTTGCATTATCACCATTTATGCTCCAATCAATACCAAGTCTCTCAAATAAATTAGAACTTGTATCAATTATAGTCCCCTTTATTATAATTTGCTCCTTTTCTTTATCTAGTGATTTTATAATCCTTTTCATTTCTTCAATTTTATTCTCATCCCCACTAAAAATAACCTTATTATCAATCCCAATCACTTCAAACCCAAAAAAACCATTAAGTGCCTCAGTAATATCCTTCCCATTTCTATATTCCAAATCAACTTCTCCAGTTTTCTTTTTTATTTCCTTTACAGTTTGCTGTACTTGATTTTGACTTTGACTCTGGTTATTTGTTTTATTTTTATTTTCTTCTTTTTTATTGGCAGAATTATTATTTTTATTTACATTCTGATTATTTTTACTATCTTTCTTACTATTGTTTTTAGCTTTATTCCCATTATTTTCCTTTTTTTTATTATCAGTTTGCACCTTTTTGGGAACTTCATAAATAAATATTTTTTTAGCATTTTCAACGTCACTTTTATTAACATAGTCAGCCACTTTTGCTCCAAAAATATTATTCCCAAAAAAATAAAAAAACAGAATTAAAACAATCCCAAACCTAAATCTTTTCTTTCCCTCCAAAATTGTAATCCCCCCTTTTTCAATTTTGATATTTTTATTATTTATAATTTTTAATAATAAATAGTTCCACTTTATTTAATTCTACATTTTTTACAATAAAAAATCCCGCTAAATACTAATTTTATTTTTATCCTCAAGCTTTTCTATAAATCCCAGCGAGATTTTAAATCCATCGCTTGTAAGTTCCATAAATGTTTTAGATGTGTCGATATATTTTTTACTTTTATTAACAAAATAAACAAATTTTCCAAAGTTATTCAAACTTCCGTATACTGTAAAATGAATATATTTAAGTCTATATCCGTTTCTTTCCCATACATTCTCAGACTTCGAGATTTCCTTCATTTTTAGTCCGCTGTCGTGTGAAAATACATAAATCATTTTCTTAAATTCTGATTCATTTTTTATTGACAAAAACGACAATCTTTCTGTAAGTTCCATTATTTCATTGTATTCTCCCATAACTTTACTTCTTTCAGCCTCTTTGCTTTCAATCACATCCATAATCTTATTTTCCAGATTTCTTTTATTTTCAATTAAAATTTTTCTATTGTTCAAAATTTCCTTATATTTTTCATACTTTTTATTGATACTTACTAGCATAAGAACAATCCCAATTACAAGCACCATCATTTTAAAATTTAATTTTATCATTTTTCTCTTCCTATTTTTTAATTTTGAAATGGATCAATCACATATTCAAAAATCGTTGCTGTATCATTATCCTTTAAATATCCCAATTCAGAACTTGGATACTTTCTCAAGATGTTATTTTCAAGTCGCTCAAAGTTATTAAAATTTTCCATTTCTCCCTGCACAATCCACTTTGCATTTTCATAATTAATTTTCGTATAATCAATACCATTTTTACTATTTTCAACCAGAAATTTTATAACTGAATAATACTCCCGCCTTTTTATCCCGCTATCAATTTCACGAAGAGTCGTAAGTTCCTTTGAATAATCAGGAATTTTTTCAGCCTTTCTTTTCAAGTAATCTTTTTCCAGCGACTTTATCTCCTTCTGAATAATTTCATTTTCCACAGTTTTTTTCTGAAGCGGAATTAAATTATAAATCAGGAAATATGCAAATATAAAAATTCCAGCAATAACAACATCCAAAATTTTTATACTCTTCACACTTTCCTTATCAAAAACAGCCATTTTCTTCATAAAATCAAGATTATCCGAAAGCTCTGATCCTGAAAATATAACTTTTATGTCATTTTCTCCATCTCCAATAACTATCATATCTCCAAAATCAAAATTTTCAACATCATCCACATCTTCAATTTTCAATTCAATTTTTTCAATCTCAATAATCTTTTCATCCTCAATCAAAATTCTAAGGCTATTTTCTTCCCCCAACTGCAAAATTTCAATTTTATCATTTTCATTTTCTAAATTATTATCCTCATTTATATCAATTTCTTCAATCTCACCAAAATTTCTATTCGCAACTTTATTTTCAAAAACTTCCATTTCTTGATTTTTTTTAACATTTTCATTTTCAAGAATCTCTATTTCTTGAATCTCTCCAATACTCCCATTTATATTCTGAAAATTTCCTTCATTTTTAAAAATATTATTTTTATTTTCAAATTTCTTTTTCTGACTTGCTTCAAAATTTTCATCTTTAAAATAATTATAAACAGCTTCAAAATCAACTTTCAGTTTTAAAACTACTGCCGAATATTTTTTCAAGCAATTTTTTATCTTAAAAATTTCCCTTCTATCCAAATAAATATCTAAAAACTGCTCTTCCAAATGATTTATAATCATTTTTCTTTTTACAAAATTAATTTTTTTCTTTAAAATTCCTGAAATATCTTCAAATTTTATAGATTTTTTCTCTGAATCTTCAATATTATTTTCCTTCTTGCCAGATTCTTCCACATTTCCATCAAAATTATCAAACAAAAAATACGAATAATGCAAAATTACAGTCAATTTTAAATTTTTTCCAATGTTATTTTCCTCAAAAAACGACTCCAGAGCCATTTCCAACTCTTGATTTTCAAAAAAATATATTTCATTATTAAAATATATATAAACCTTATTTCTGCTTCTTATATATATTTTTATTTTTTCTTCCATCACTCCCCCTTTACTATTTTAATTATTAATTATAATTTTATTAAAAAACATTGAACTTAACTTTACAAAAATTTTGATTCCACAACTCTTATCTCCACTTCCAGTGGACTTACCCTCCTAAACCCAACTTTTTCCTGAAACAAAATCTCTTCACCTAAAATTTTCCTTGTAAATACAACTTTTAATTCACTATAAACTTTATTTTCCTCAAGCGGTAAAGAATATTCATTATTATTTTCATCACTTATAGATTTAATCCTGTAATTTCCAATGCTTTCAGTATCTTTTACAAAAAATATTAAATTTTTAAATTCGATATTCTTTCCATCTTTTTTTAAAATACTATCAAAATACCGTTCTCTCTTCCCTAGCAAAATCAAATTTCCATCAAAATTAATCCCCCTTTCCAAAATTTTTTCCACATTCTTATTTTCCATCTGAACCAAAATTTTTTTCTCTATTTTATTTTCTTTACGGCTTTTCAAAAATACCATATCTTTCTTTTGTTGCACATAATACACAAAATTAATTGAAAATGCCGATATTATTGATAAAATTACTAGAACATAAACTAGACTTGCTCCTTTATTTTTTTTTGTTATTTTATTGTCTGATCTTAATTTTTCCCTATTCAATTTCCTACTTCTTATCAAACTAAAATATCTATTTTTCATTATCTAAAACCTCAATTTATATTAAATTTAATTATTCAAACACAAAAACTTAACTTTCTTATAAAAATATCTGCTATTTATACTAAATCTTATTTAAAGAATAAAAATTATAACAAAACTATTATTTTATAACGAGAAACAGTGTTAAATGAAAAAATATGAATAATATTAAATTTTTACAACCCTAACATCTTCATTTTTATTTTCTTTTAATCGAATAATCAGTAATTTCCCCACTTTTTCAAATTTTACTTCATTAAATTTTCCAATTTCCACTTTACTTCCAAATTT
>NZ_DBHIXN010000069.1:0-8129 GCF_057270615.1 Leptotrichia sp. | reverse complement strand
AAAGCATTTTATATGAAATTAAATGAAGATGGAAAAACTGTAAGAGCAGTTGATTTATTAGCACCTGGAATTGGTGAAATTGTAGGTGGAAGCCAAAGAGAAGACGATTATGACACTCTTTTAGGAAAAATCCACGAAATGGGATTAAAAGAGGAAGATTACTGGTGGTACTTAGACCTTAGAAAATATGGAAGTGTACCACATTCAGGATTTGGACTTGGATTTGACAGAATGCTTATGTATATTACAGGTATGACAAATATTAGAGATGTAATTCCTTTCCCAAGAACAACTAAAAACTTAGAGTTCTAATTATCGGGAGGAACAAAATGGGGAAGATAAAAAGAATAGTGATGATGGTAGCAATACTTCTCACTTTTGCAACAGTTGTAAAAGCAAATTACTATGTTGTAGAAAATACTGAAACTGAAACTGAAACTGAAGGTGGGGATGCAACGACTGTAAATACTGAAGAAGAAAACATTATACCGCCAACAGTTAAAGCTGATGAAATTACAAAAAAGGCTTTTAATCCGCCTAAAAGTGAGACAATAAAGCCAAAGGAAAGAGATACAGGAACTATGCCCGCAACACAAACAGAAGATGTATCTACAGAAGCAAAGTATAATGCCTATGCAAATTATGAAAATGCAACACTTGCCAAGAAAAGTTCATCAGCTACATTTAGAATGGCTCAACTTTACTTTCGGGATGGACTTTACGAAAAAGCAGTAAATTTGGCATTAAAAGATGAAACACCTGATATTCCTGTAATGTATGTAATTGCAATCGGCTCTCGGCTTATGGGAAATAATGATAGATCAATTGACTATTATTCTAGAATTTTATCGAAAGATGAAAATCAGGATGAAGCAAAATTAGGAATAGGAATTGCTTACAAATCAAAAGGGGATTTTTCAAAAGCATTGGAATATCTGCAGGACTATAGTTCTACACATTCTGATGGTGAGGTAAAAAAAGAAATTTCAGTATTAAATGAAATATTAGCTGGTTCAAAATAAAAAATGGGGGGATTATTGTGGAATGGCTTAGACTTAAAGAATATGGGATGAAAAATACTCATATAAAAAAATTGATGTTAATTTTTCAAGATTTTGAAGAATTATTTTATGAGGAAAATTTTAAATTATTTAATGATGAGCTGAAACATCAGCTGGAAGAGTCAATGAAAATTGATATGGAAGAAAGAATGGAACTTTATAAACGAAACAGAACAAGAATAATTAGTGTAAATGATAAGGAATATCCCAAAAAGTTAAAGGAAATAAAGGATTATCCTGTATTCTTATATCTGAAAGGAAAAAAACTGAAAGATTATGACAAGATAAAAATTGACAAAGACAAAATTTCAGTAGAAAATAAGAGAAATATTGCAGTTGTTGGTACAAGAAGAGCTACCAAATTTGGAAAAACTGCTTGTGAAAAAATCGTAAATGAACTTGTAAATTATGATGTAACCCTAATTAGCGGACTTGCAGAAGGAATTGATACAGTTGCTTTGAAAACTGCACTTGATAAGGGAATCGAAGTAATATCGGTAGTAGGGACAGGGCTAGATGTTGTATATCCTTATGAAAATCGGAACTTATGGGAAAGAATAGCAGAAGTTGGGACTGTTATAAGTGAATATCCGTTGGGAACACAGCCTGCTAAATGGACTTTTCCGAGAAGAAATCGAATTATTGCAGGAATGTCAGACGGAATACTGGTAGCCGAAAGTTTTAAAAAAGGCGGTGCACTAATTACAGCAGAACAGGGATTTAATATGAATCGTGAAATTTTTGCGATTCCAGGATTTATAAATTATCCATCTTTTGAAGGCTGTAATGATTTAATCAAAAATAATAAAGCAAAATTGATAACTTGTGGAAATGATATTGCACTCGAATTTTTGTGGGATATAAAAAAAGAAAAAAGTAAATTACAAAAATTGACAGAGGAAGAAAAAATTGTTTTTGAAGTAATAACAGAAGAAGTAAGTTTTGAGCAAATATTACAAAATGTAAAGAAAAAAATTGAAAAAAACAAATTGTTTTCAATAATTATGAGTTTAAAAATTAGAGGACTGATTACAGAAACAAATGGGGCAAAATATATAAGAATAGTTTAGTTTTATACTCAAACCCATTTAAAATTGAACTATTAAAAATTATAAAATTTAAGATTTGAGTAAAATAGTCATAATTTTTAAGTTTAGTTTTAAATCAGGTTTACTATAAATAAAATTGAAAAATAATTTTAAAATAATATAAAGATAATAAAAATAGACTTGCTCGGAAATATATATATTTAGAATTTAAATTGGATCAAGGGGCCTTGATCCCTTGTAAAATAAAAAAATTAAGTTGTCGAACAGGTCTAATAGTAAAAATTATATATAAATATAGTTAAGAAACAAGGAGAAAGTAGAGTTGGCTAGAAAGTTAGTTATTGTTGAGTCACCATCAAAGGCAAAAACAATTGAAAAAATACTTGGTAGAAATTATGAAGTTATCGCATCTTATGGGCATGTAATTGATTTGCCAAAAACTAAAATTGGGATAGATGTGGAAAATAATTTTGAACCTCAGTATAAAGTAATAAAGGGAAAAGGTGAAATTTTAAAAAAATTAAAGGAAAAGGCAAAAAAAGCAAGCAATGTTTATCTAGCTTCGGATCAGGATAGAGAAGGAGAAGCTATTGCTTGGCATATTTTTAATTATATTAAGCAGCCTGATAAAACTAGGAGAATTGAATTTAACGAAATAACGAAGACAGCTGTAAATAATGCAATTAAAAGTCCAAGGGATATTAATGATAATCTTGTAAATGCACAGCAAGCTAGAAGATTGCTAGATAGAATAGTTGGTTATAAAATAAGTCCACTTTTATGGAAAATAATTAATCGTAATGCAAGTGCTGGACGAGTTCAGTCTGTTGCATTAAAATTGATTTGTGATCTAGAAGATGAAATAAATGCGTTTGTTCCGCAAAAATATTGGGAAGTTAGCACATTAATTGAAAAAGATATTAATCTTAACCTAGTAAAAATTTCAGGAAAAAAAGTAGATAAAATATTTGATGAAAAAGTTATAAAAAAATTAAAAAAAGATTTGAAAAATGAATCATTGACACTTGAAAAAATAGAAGTTAAGAAAAAGTCACAAAGACCGCCACTTGTGTTTAAGACAAGTACATTACAACAGCTTGCTTCATCGTATCTTGGATATGGTGCAAGCAGGACTATGAGAATTGCACAGCAACTTTATGAAGGTCTTGAAATTAATGGAGAAAATAAAGGTCTTATAACTTATATGAGAACAGATTCAACAAGAATTTCTGTTGATGCAATAAATATGGCAAAAAGTTATATTACCCAAAATTATGGGGAAAAATATGTAGGAAAATATGTTGTAAAAAATTCAAAATCAAATGTTCAAGATGCCCATGAAGGAATTCGTCCATCTGACATAAACTTAGTTCCTGATGAAATAAAAGGGTATTTGACAAATGAACAATATAAATTATATAAATTAATTTGGGATAGATTTTTAGTTTCTCAGTTTGCAGCAATGCAGTATGAACAAATGCAAATTAATGCTGTAAATAAAGAATATCATTTTAGAGGAACAATTAACAAAGTTATTTTTGATGGATATTATAAGATTTTTAAAGATGAAGATGAAATTAAAACTGGAGATTTTCCAGAATTAAAAGAAGGAAGCATTCATCCAATTGAAAAATTGAATATTGAAGAAGGAGTTACAAAACCGCCAACAAGATTTTCAGAAGCTACTCTTGTAAAAAAATTAGAATCTGAAGGAATCGGACGTCCATCAACCTATGCTTCAATTGTTGAAACTTTGAAAACAAGGGAATATGTGGAAATTATTGAAAAACGTTTTTTTCCAACGTATTTGGGATATGAAGTAAAAGATGAGCTTGTGAAAAATTTTAAAGACATTATGAATGTAAAATTTACTGCGAATATGGAAAAGGATTTGGATAAAGTTGAAGAAGGAACTGTACAATGGGTTCAGCTTTTAAGAGATTTTTATAGTTCGCTGGAAAAAGATATTATAAAGTTTGAAAAAGAAATTGATGAAATAAAAAACCGTAGAGTTGTGGCAGATGTAATGGATTCTGAAGGAAATCCGATGATTTTAAAAACTGGATTATATGGAAAATATTTAATAAGTGAAACAAATGAAAAGGAAAAAATTTCATTAAAGGGAATTCCTGTATCGCCTGAGGAGATTAAAAAGGGAGAAATTTTTGTAAAGGAAGCGGTTGAAAAAATTCAAAATAACAAAAAGGGAATTCCAACTGACTATTCTGATGAAAATGGGATAAAATATGTATTAAAAGTCGGAAGGTTTGGAGAATATCTTGAAAGTGAAAATTATGAAACAGACGAAAAACGAATGTCTTTGCCATTAGAACTAAAACAAAAATATAGAAAAGGTGCCGTAATAGAGATAGATGGAGTACTGCAAATAAATGATGAAATGAAACATATTCAGGAAATTAATCAAAAAATAGTAGAAGAAGCAGGAACTTGTGAATTTTGTGGAAGACCGTATGAAGTAAAAGTCGGAAGATTTGGAAAATTTCTTGCCTGCACAGGTTATCCAGAATGTAAGACAATAAAAAATATAAAAACTGGGAAAGTGACAAGAGTGACTGAAAAAGAAGAAAAAGCCAAAACTAAAAAGTCAACTTCTAAAAAAACAGCTAAAAAGTCTACATCCAAAACAAAATCATCTACTGCAAAAACTAAGAAAACATCAACTAAAAAAACAAAGAAAAAGAAATCAGAGTAATTTTTCAGATGACTAAAGAATGAAGGTAAGGAGGTAAAAAATATGAAAAAAACTGGAATGGATAAGTTGTTTGATAAGTATATGAAAAGAATCCAGTCAGGAGATACGAAAGCTATGAACGAAATAGCTCTTATTTTTCAAAATAATTATGAAGATGAAAATGCAGAAAAATGGTTTTTGAAAGCTATTGAAGCTAAAGATTATTCGTATGCCAATAATTTAGGATATTTATATGCTAATCGCCATGACTTTGAAAATGCAGAAAAGTATTATTTGATTGCAATTGAAAATAATGACTATGATGCTTTAAATAATTTGGCAATTTTGTATGAGCAATATGGAAAAATTGAAGAAGCAGAAAAGTATTATTTGAAGTCAGTTGAAAAAAATTGTGAAGGTGCACAAAAAAATTTACTTATGTTTTATAACAGTACAAATCAAACTGAAAAGGCAAAAGATATATATTTACATTTAGCTTGGAAAAATGATATTGATGCAATGAATCGGTTGGGAATGATTTTTGGAAATGAAGGAAATTTTAAAGAATCTAAAAAATGGTTTTTAAAAGCGGCAGCACTAGGAGATGAGCATGCCAAGAATAATTTAAAGGTATTGAAAGAAAATTTAGATAAATAATTTTTAATATTGCTTGAGTTCATTTGGAATATTAAAAATTATAATTTGGTTTTAAAATAAATTTTATTTAATAAACAAGGGGGTCTTTTACCCCCTTTTAAAAAATTTATGAAAAATTAAAAAATCTTCTGCTTAAAGAAAATATTATTAATTTTCTAAATATTCTTTATTAAATTGTATCATTTTTTCAACATTTACGACTACAAGTAACAAATCGTTTTCCAAGATTTTTTCATCTGGCAAAAGCGATATTCTAAATTCTTCCCCTTCTCTTTTTATTCCAATTACATTCATCTCGTATTTTTTTCTTAAATTTAGTTCTACAAGGTTTTTTTCAATAATCTTTTTTGGAGCCTTAAATTCAAAAATTCTATATTTTTCAGAAAACTTCAAATGTTCTGTCACATCTGGCTTTAAGATTTCAAAAGCTAAGTCTCTTCCAACGCTTTCATCAGGAAATACAACTTTTGTAGCTCCAATTTTTTCTAGAACTTTTCCTTCGATACTTGTGATTGCTTTACAGATAATCGTTTTTATACCTAATTCTTTTAACATAACCGTAACTAATGCACTCGTTTGCAAACTTCCTTCAATGCAAATAAAAGCTACTTCAAAGTCATCGCTATTTACCACTTTTCTTAGCGAATTTTCTTCCGTTACGTCAAAAGAGACAGCTTCTCCAACAATTCCGTCATCTATTACTTGTTGCACAAGTTCTTCATTTTTATCAATTACAAGCACTGTTTCATTATGGCTATAAAGCGTTTTTGCAACACTTCTTCCAAATTTACCTGCTCCTATAACTAAATATCCTGCCATTTTGTCCTCCTAAAAAATTTCAATAAACACAATAATCTTTAAATCTTTATTTTTCTTTATTTTTATAATTTTTACTTTATTAATTTCCAAATTATCCTATTAAAATATTTTCTTGTGGATAAGTATAATGTCCTTTTTTTATTTTTGATTTTGAAAGTGCCAAAGCAATTGTAAGTGGACCGACTCTTCCAACAAACATTGTAACAATAAGTATAAATTTTGAAATACTCATAAGACTTGGCGTTAAATCTCTGGAAAGTCCAACTGTTCCAAATGCTGAATATACTTCAAATGCCAAATCTAAAAGCTTTTTATCTTTTTCAATCAAAATCAGCAAAAATACACAGACTGATGTATAAATAAGCGAAATAAATAATATTGCAATCGCTTTTCTGTAAATTCTCCAGCTTAGACATCTCTTATCATATTCAATAATATCCTTATTTTTTAATGTAGCAAAGATTCCCAAAATTATAAGTCCAATTGTTGTAGTTTTTATTCCTCCACCAGTTGAACCAGGAGAAGCTCCGATAAACATTAGAATAATAAATAAAAGTGAAGTTGATCTTTTTAGTCCAGAAATTGAAACTGTATTAAATCCTGCAGTTCTTGTAGTTACACTTTGAAAAAATGACGCTTCTAATTTTTGTGTAAAAGGTAAATTTCCAATTGTATTTTTATTAGAATATTCAAAAATGAATATTGCGATCATTCCTATTATTACTAAAAAAACAGATATTCCAATGCTTAATTTAGTTGTTAAAGTTAGTTTTTTTTCTTTTTTTCTTAATACATTGTAGCAATTCAGTATTGTTGAAAATCCAATTCCGCCTAGAAATATTAAAAGCGGGATTGTCATATTTATCAAAAAACTGTTTTTAAATCCAGATAAATTATCTGAAAATAATGAAAATCCAGCATTACAAAAGGCTGAAACAGAATGAAACAAAGAATAATAAACCGCTTTAAAAAAACTAAATTTTTTTATAAATTCAAAAAATAAGATAACAGCTCCAATAATTTCAATCAAAATCACAGAAAAAATAACTTTTTTTACATATTCTTCGATTTTAAAAGTTGTGTCAATATTTATATCTTCTTGAACTATTTTTTTTGTATAATATCCAATTTTTTTTGAAACCATTATAATAATAACTGATGTAAACGTTATAACTCCAAGTCCGCCAAGCTGTATTAAAATCAATATGACTATCTGGCCAAAACCATTGTAAATACTGCCTATATCAATACTGGAAAGCCCAGTTACGCAAATAGCTGAAGTCGCTATAAAAAATCCATCAATCATCTTTACACTTTTTCCATAATTTAATGAAATTGGTAAAGATAATAAAATTCCACCTAAAATCGTTACCATTACAAATGATAATAATATTGTCATGTATGGTGAAAAAAACTTATTTTTTAAAAACATTTTATTTTCCTCCATTCATTGTTTTTAAAATATTTAATTCTATAAGACAAATTTATCATATTCAATTTTTTTTGTCAATTATAAAATTTTAATATCAAAATAAAAATTTTAGAGATATGGTAAGTGAACTACTCTCTCTTTTAGAAGTGGGAGCTTCTTGGGAAGTATCTTCTTTTGTTAGCCAAATATATTTACCAAGCTCTTCGGACAGTCCCTGCCCTGTCTTTTTTTATTTTCCTAATACTCCAACATCAATTTTCCAATGTCTTTTATATTCAATGCCGCATTGTAATCTCTATCAATCTCAATTCCACAGCACTCACATCTATAGCTTCTTTCTGACAATTTCAGTTCCTCTTTAACATTTCCACATTTACTGCAAGTTTTCGATGACGGAAACCACTTATCTATTTTTAAAA
>NZ_DBHIXN010000068.1:0-8204 GCF_057270615.1 Leptotrichia sp. | reverse complement strand
AAATTTTATTTAAAGATAAAAATGGGAATACTCCACTTGATATAGCCAGAAAAAATAGAAGAAAAACAGGTGTGAAATATATGGAAGAATACATTGAAAAATATCATTTAACAAAGGAATAAAATATATTACAGAAAAACAGACGGGGAGAACTATCTTGTCTCGAGATACAATGAAAGTCCAGTTTTTTCTTTCAACTTTATACATTCCAAATAATTAACACAAAATATTTTGATTATATCAAATTTGCCCATATAACCCCTACAAATTAAAATTTTTATTTAAGGCATAGAAAAGTTTATATCAAAAATCGATTTTTCAAGCTATATGGATGTTATATGGACTTTTTAAATGATATTTTTTTAATAAGTTAGATGGCATATTTTTTAAACCAGTTTTCAAAATAATTAAAATCTCAAGAGCATAAATTTTTTTATATAAATTCCTAAAATTATAAATGGACACTCTCCTTTTTTATTTATTTTTCCAAAAATTTTGAAATTAAATCTTTAACTTTTTCATTAAATTCTTTACTTAAAAAATAGTCTTTTACTTCTTTCTGAATACTGGAAAGTCTAGTTGCTGGAGATTCAAATGCTGGATATATGACAGTAAATATGATAATTACTTATCCAGACTATTTTGCAGCAGCTGTACCAATTTGCGAGGCATATGCTTATCGCGAATATGCTAGAAATACAGATGGAACTTACAAAGCAAAAGATATAGAAGTTTCTGCAGGTGGAGAAAATAGTGCAGCTTCAAAATTCGAGGAAACTAAAAATTTATGGGTAACAAAAGAAAAAATTCAAAAAATGAAAAAAACACCAGTCTGGTTTATTGCAGCGGCAGATGATGGGATTGTTACACCGCAGAAATTCTCGCTTCCAACATATAGAGATTTGTTGAAGGCTGGAGCTGACAATGCTTGGTATTCATATTATGAAAATGTGACTGGAACAGATGAACTAAATTCTAGATTTCCAGGACATTTTTCATGGATATATTTTTTGAATAATCAAGTAGAAGGTGTATAAAATCGAGATAAAATAAAAAATTCTAAAGCTAAGACAACTTTTGGGTTTGAACCGAGTAATGCTGGGAAAGGTGGAAGTGAGAAGGCTAAGTTGAAAGGGAAAACATTTGAAAATGTGTTTGAGTGGATGAATTTTCAGAAGAAAAGTAGAAAAAAATAAATTTTTTTTAAAAATTTAAATTAGTAAAAATATACGATAAAAATTGAGTTTGTGGGATTTTTCACATACTAAAAATAGAAAATGTGATTAAAAAAATGCTTGCAATTTTATGTGAAATTGTAGTATTATATACGAGTAGAGAAGATCTTCGGCAGGAAAGTTGAAAATCAAATAGACTAGAAAAAAGAGAGGTAGAAAAAATGGCAAAAGAAACATTAAATCCATTTGAAATTGCACAAAAGCAAATTAAATCAGCTTGTGATAAATTAAATGCAGATCCAGCTGTTTATGAAATTTTGAAAAATCCTATGAGAATTTTGGAAGTATCATTTCCAGTAAAATTGGATAATGGAACTGTTAAAACATTTGTAGGATACAGATCTCAACACAATAATGCGGTAGGACCATTTAAAGGTGGGCTTAGATTCCATCCAAATGTAACAAGAGATGAAGTAAAGGCATTATCAACTTGGATGACATTTAAATGTTCAGTAGCAGGAATTCCTTATGGTGGAGGAAAAGGTGGAATGGCAATTGATCCTAAAGATTATTCTAAAGCTGAGTTAGAAAGAATCTCTAAAGGTTTTGCAAAAGCAATTTCACCAATTATTGGAGAAAAAGTTGATATACCAGCTCCAGATGTTAATACAAATGGACAAATTATGTCTTGGATGGTTGACGCTTATGAAGAAGTTGCAGGAAAATCAACAAAAGGTGTATTTACAGGAAAACCTTTAGAATTTGGAGGATCTCTTGCAAGAACAGAAGCAACTGGATATGGAGTTAATTTAACAGCTAAAAAAGCTCTAGCAAAATTAAACATTGATGTAAAAGGAGCAACTTATGCAGTTCAAGGATTTGGAAATGTTGGATTCTATACAGCTTATTATGCATACAAAGATGGTGCAAAAATTGTAGCATTTTCAAATTCACATGTAGCAATTTACAATGAAAATGGAATTGACATGGAAGCTGTAATTAAAGATTTTGAAGCAAATGGACGTATTACAGAAAACAAAGGATATGGAAAAGATATTACAAATGCTGAATTATTAGAACTAGAAGTTGATGTTTTAGCACCATGTGCATTAGAAAATCAAATTACATCTGAAAATGCTGATAGAATTAAAGCAAAAGTAGTTGCAGAAGGAGCAAATGGACCAACAACTCCAGAAGCAGATGCAGTTTTATTCAGCAAAGGAATCGTAGTTATTCCTGATATTTTAGCAAATTCAGGTGGAGTTGTAGTTTCATACTTTGAATGGGTACAAAACTTACAAAGTTACTACTGGCCATTTGAAGAAGTTCAACAAAAAGAAGCTGCACTATTGTCAGGAGCATTTGAAGATGTATGGGCTTTAGCAGATGAATACAAAGTAGATTTAAGAAATGCTGCTTATATGAAGAGTATCGAAAGAATTTCAAAAGCAATGAAATTAAGAGGATGGTATTAATTTTTTAAGTTTTTGATAGTTTGATAGTAAGTTAAATATGAAAATAAAGAACCTGTTTCTATTTTATTGATTATAGAGTAGGTTCTTTTTTTATTAAATTTTATAATAAAAGGTTGATTATTTTTAAATATATTGTAAAATAATAGAGTGAAAAAAATAATTTTAGGAGGAAAATAGACTTATGAAACAAATTTTTATTATATCTACAACTTATACAAAACCGCTGGAGGAAGTGGGGAAATTTAGACAGGAGCATTTTGAGTTTATTCAAAAAAATATTGATGCTGGAAAATTTATTGCTGGTGGACGGCAAAATCCTCCAACTGGCGGACTTATCCTTGCGTATAATATAACAAGGGAAGAACTTGATGAAATATTAAAAGAAGATCCGTATTATAAGAATGATTTGATAGAAACTGTGATAACTGAGTTTACACCTGCGTTACTGGATAAGGATTTTGAAAAATATTCTAATTAGAAAAATAATTATATAGTAAGAGACGTTTATAATTATGTAAATTAGACATTGAGTTAAAATCTATAAAAAATAAACTGAAAAAGGAGATTAACGATGAAAAAGGCGTTACATTATATAGAGAATAATAAAATTCTTATAGAAAAATATGAAAGTTTATACAGAGGAGAAGTTAATGTTGAAAAAGTGAAGAAATCTTTAAAGAAAGGGAAATTTGATAAAATTGAAATTGAAAATTTATATAGATTCAGAATATTTTTAGATGGTTGTATGTTATTATTTATGAATGAAAAAACAGAAAAAAATAGGTTCATTAATTTATTGGCAGATAAATATATCGAGGATATATTTGAAGGAAGAATTTTTGATGAAAATATTCCAATTCAAAAAACTAAAAAAGAAAATAGAGAGAAATTCAGAAATTTTATAAATAATCAGATAAATGATTTAAGAAATAAATTTCAAGATTTTAAATATTATGATGTGAACGACATGGAGTTTAAACTGGATACAGAAAATCTGATAAATAAAATAAATCAAAATAAAAAAGAATTTATATGTATTGATAAAGAAAAGAATATAGTGAAAAAATTAAAAAAAATTAGGAATTCAATAGCTCATATGCAACATGGAAATTATGCTTTTGATAAACAAAATAATTTAATAACTTTTGGAATGTATAATATGGATGAAGATATATTAAAATTTAAAGCAATTATTTTTGAGCCAATATTTCATAATTTTATAGGAACTCTATTTTCAAATAATTTAAATTATGGTATTCCTAATAAATTGAGTATAATTTATCCTAAAGATAGTAAAGGAATGTATTTAAAAATAAAACATAAACTTTTTAAAGATGAAAATAAAGAAGATTCATTTGAAATAAAAGAAATAAATAGAAATATGGAATTATTATTTGACAAACAAGATCCAGAAAATGTGGATGCTTTAATTAAATATGTTAATGACAACTCTGATATTTTTGAAAAGATAGAGGAAGACATTACAGAATTAATTTTTGAAGAAAGAATAAAAAAATTGTGTGAAAGATATAAAATAAATAGAGATACTGCTGATTTTTCTTATACTATAAAGTTTTATAAAGATATTGAAACCGAATTATCTAATTTATTATTTCATATGTCAAGGTTAAATGATTGGATAATTGAATATAAAAAATCGAAAAGTAATGAGGAAAAAATGGAAAAATTAAAGAATTTAAATGAATTGGAAGAAGATGAAATATCTCCATTTATATTTAAATTAATGTTTTTATATCTGAGAAGTGTAAATGTATTAAACAGACTAGAGGACAACGATTTAGAACAAATTGATAATAAAATAAATATAGAAGGATTTAAAATAAAAACTTTTAAAGATTTGTGTAGATTTTTATCGGTACAAGATAAAGAAAATGAAAAAGAATCCTTTGAAGATGCAATAGAATACTTAAAAACAGAATATGAAAATAAAATAAAAGTAAAAGAATACATATTGGATAAATTTAGAAATTCAATTGCACATGGAAAAATTGAAATTGAGGTAAATGCAGAAGGAGAAATAATATTTATGTTCATTGACGAGTATAAAAAAACGAAAGGGATTATTGAAATTAGTGCTAGTAATTTAGAAAAATTCGTATTACAAGAAAAATTTTATGAAAATCTTAATAATAACGCACCACAGATAAAAAAATTTTTAAATAACATAAAACAGATATTTAAAATTTAGAGGATAATTAGTTTTATTGTATTAAAAAAAACAATCAGTTTAATTAAGTAAATTATTAGAATTGATGTTTGATGTGATAGTTATTGACCGTATAAAAAATGAACAGTTCACTTTTCTTCTTTATTATGGTATACTAAATTGAATTTTGGATATGCCAATAAAAAGAGGAGGAAAATTATGTTTTTAGAGAGAACGGAGCGACTGGCATTAGTTGACTTTGACAATAAACATATTAATTATATTGACTTGATAAATAATATAAAATATTTTTCTGAATATATAGTTGATTTAGGAAGTGAAAAATTTGGGCTAATAGTTATGGAAAATCGTCCAGAATGGATTTATAGCTTTTTTTCTGTATGGGATAAAAGATCTGCTGGAATCGCCATTGATGCCAACAGTAATCCAAATGAAATTTTATACGTGCTGGAAGATTCACATCCAAATGTGATTTTTTGTTCAGATGAAACAGAAAAAAATGTTTTAGGAGCAATTGAAAAATATAGTTTAAAAGATAGCATAAAATTAGTAAATGTGGATAAAATTATTATTGAGCAAAAAAAAATGGATATTATAAAAAATATGCAATTTGAGCTTGATAATCCAACTGGAGATGAAACAGCCGCTATGCTTTACACTTCAGGAACAACAGGAAATCCAAAAGGTGTAATGTTATCGTTTAATAACTTAAATACCGAAATGGAAGGACTCTATGAAAAAGGAATATTTGATTATAGAGATCAAATTTTGGCAATATTGCCGTTTCATCATGTCCTGCCTTTAACTGCAAGTGTGCTTTTAATGTTGAAATATCAGACATCAGTTGTATTTGCAAAAAAAATTGCAAGTAAGGAAATATTTGAGGCACTTGAAAAAAATAGGGTAACTGCGATAATTGGAGTGCCTAGAGTATTTAAATTATTTTATGATGGGATAAAACAACAAATTGATGCAAAATTTATTACAAGATTTATTTATAAAATGATGAGTAATGTAAAATCATTAAAGATAAAAAGAAAAGTTTTTGCAAAAGTTCATAAAAAATTTGGAGGACACCTTGACTTTATTGTTGTTGGTGGAGCGAAAATGGATCCTGAAATTTCAAAATTTTACGAAACATTGGGATTTTATGCTTTGGAAGGTTATGGACTTACTGAAACTTCTCCAGTTATTGCTGTAAATTCAAAAAAAGAGAGAAAAATTGGGACAGTTGGGAAAAAATTACATAATGTGGATATAAAAATTGTGGATGAAGAGTTGTGGGTTAAAGGACCAATTGTAATGAAGGGATATTATAATAAACCTGAAAAAACAGCAGAAGTGATTACCGAAGATGGATGGTTTAAAACAGGAGATTTAGCAACAATTGATGAAGAAGGATTTGTTACAATTCGTGGAAGAAAAAACACGATGATTGTTTTATCAAATGGTAAGAACATTGATCCAGAAACGCTTGAAAATAGAGTAATTGCAAAAAGTAATGGATTGATTAAAGAAATTGGAGTTTTTAATCATCAGAATAAACTGGCTGCAATAATTGTTCCAGAATTATTAGAATTTAGAAAACGTGGAATTACAAATACAAAGGCTTATATTAGAAATATTGTAGAAGATTATAATTTGAAGGCACATAATTATGAAAAAATTCTTGACTATAAATTGTTTGAAGAAGAGTTGCCAAAGACTCGAGTTGGGAAAATACGTAGATTTATGTTACCTGATTTATATGAAAAAAATGAAATTATCAAAAAAGAAAAAACACCTGAACCAACAGATGAAGCATACAAAATATTAAAGGAATATGTCAAGAAAAATAAAGGAATTGAGCCGCAGCCAGAAGAAAATCTGGAACTTGAAATTGGAATGGATTCACTTGATATTGTAGAATTTTTTGCATTTATCGAAAATAGTTTTGGAATTCAGCTAGATGAAGAAAAATTTGCTGAAATGCCAAATTTAAAATTATTATCCGAATACATTAACCAAAAAGCTACAAAATTTGAAGATAATGATGTAGACTGGAATCAAATTATTAGTGAAACAAAACCTATACAAGATAATAAAAAACGTTGGGTAACAAGATTATTAAAAGCATTACAGCCAGTCGTTGACTTGTATTTCAGAGTGAGAAAAATTGATAAGAAAAAATTAACAAATGAACCACAAATTTTTGTATCAAATCACCAAAGTTTTGTAGATCCATTAATTTTAGGTTCTTTATTTCCTGGAAAAATTGTTTTTAACACATTATTTTTAGCGATTGACTGGTATTTTAAAAAAGGTGTAATGAAGTTGCTTGTTTCAAATGGAAATGTCGTGTTAATTGATATTAATAAGAATATCAGAAAAAGTGTAGAAGAAATTGTTGGATATTTAAAAAGTGGAAAAAGTATTGTAATTTTTCCAGAAGGTGCAAGAACAAAAGATGGGAAAGTTGCTCAATTTAAAAAAGTATTTGCTATTATAGCAAAGGAATTAAATATTGATATTCAATGTATTGGTATAAAGGGAGCATTTGAGGCATATTCAAGATATATGAAATTTCCAAAGCCTAAAAAAATTGAGGTAGCAGTGCTGGAAAAATTTAAGCCAGAAGGAACTTATGATGAGATAACTGAAAAGGCAGAAAAAATCATAAAAGAATATGTAGAAAATAAATAGAAGAATTAAGAGCAGATTTTTTTCTGCTCATAATTTTTTTATGCTATCATATCATGAAAACAGTATTTTTCTGATAAACGATAGTCCAATATTTTCATGTATCTTCCATTTAGTGCTTTATATATATATTCCTAAATATAGGATATGAATGGCAGATCATAGGGGCATAATTTTATTTAGTATAGATTTTTATATAAAGTATTTACGTTGGAAAATTTTTATGCAATGATGAAATTTCTTGAGCATAAGTAAGTTTTTGGCATACTTGAATATATTCAAAATATAACTATTAAAAATCGTATAAATTTAGGATTTGAGAAAAGCAGTTATAGCTTTTAAATTTAGTTTTAAATCATTTTTACTATGTTTTTTTAATATATTTTTTGTTACACTTGACTTAATAATACACCCATAATACATCTTTATGAAAAAGATGAAAAAAAGTGTTGACAATATAATTTAAATATGATATACTAATTAAGTACCTGTGAGTAAGTAAAAAATACTGAAAACGAAAGTGTACAAATGCCTTGGTGGCGAAATCGGTAGACGCACAGGACTTAAAATCCTGTGGGAAATTTATCCCGTGCCGGTTCAAGTCCGGCCCGAGGCACCATTGAAAAACATATTATGCGGGAGTAGCTCAGTTGGTAGAGCGTCAGCCTTCCAAGCTGAATGTCGCGA
>NZ_DBHIXN010000067.1:0-8268 GCF_057270615.1 Leptotrichia sp. | reverse complement strand
ATATTTGAACGAAGGTATTATGTTGTGGTTATACTAGCTTTAAGAGTTCCCAGCAGTTCAGTTTCTTTGTTGCACGGTTTTGCTCCGTGTCTACATACAAGTTTCCCTATATGCTTACTAAAATTTTCGTGCAATTCATTTTACGACTAAAGTCGTGAGTGTTCTTGCACTATTTAATAAATTATCTCCACCTGAAGCTGAATTTACTCTTGCAATATACTCATCCATTAAATCTCCGCCAATTGCTGCTCGATAACTATTTGAAGCAGTTAAATCTGAACTAAAGTCTGTAACTTGCTGTGTAGTTCCTGTACTGTGCAAAAATATTTTTCCATTCATTGGAATCCCTGAAGATGTCTGGTAATCTTGTTTTTTTATTGGTGTTCCAGCTATATTTGGAATTTTAACTATATCACTTGTTGCCGTTGTAAGTATTATACCATTTGGATATTGTGATGAATATCCTCCATTTCGGATCACAATTTCACCATTATAATAAACATCTGAGGCACTTGGCCCTTTTGGATTTGGATCTGCTGGTTTTGGCTTTGGCTTTGGAGCTGGTGTTGGTGTTTTTCCTGTATCGTTATTACCACCACTGCTTCCACAACTTATTAAAGATAAAAGCAAGGCATAAATAAATATCTTTTTGATTTTACTTTTCATATATACCACTCCCATTATAATCTGATTTGAATCTTGACTTGATTTAATTTAATTATAATATATTAACATTAAAGAAAAATGAGAAAATAAATTTAATAGTCTAAATTATTTGACTTTTTAAATTTCAAATGTTATAAATATATAGTAATAATATATCAAAGCTATATTAGGCTTAAAACCATATAGATTTAGAATTTAATGAAATAAAGATTGTAAAACAAAAAATGCTGACTCTTTGTCAAAATAAAAAAATTGAATTATTAAATACATCTATATAAATGGTTTAAAAGATATAAAATATATTTAAATTTAGGAGGAAAAAAGATGATTTACACATTGACATTGAATCCAGCATTGGATTATGACATGTATCTGAAGGATGATTTAAAAGCAGAACATTTGAATCTTGCCCACGAAGTAAATTATAGAGCTGGCGGAAAAGGGATTAATGTTTCTAAAGTATTGAAAAATCTGGATGTGGAATCTACAGCAATTGGATTTGTTGCTGGATTTGTTGGAGATTTTATTGTTAAAGATTTGAAAAAAGATAACATAAAATCTGAATTTGTACAACTTGAAGGAAATACTAGAATTAATGTAAAGGTTAATGGAAACGACAAAGAAACTGAACTTACCGGAGTTTCACCAGAAATTACAGAGGAAAAATTGCAAGAATTAACTAACAAAATTTCTGATTTAAAAGATGGAGATATACTTGTTTTATCTGGAAGCATCCCATCTTCAATCAGCAGCAAAATTTACAAGCAATTATCTGAAAATGTAAAAGCAAATGTAGAAATTGTGCTTGATACAAGAGGAAATTTATTACAAGATAACATTCACAACAATCTTTTTGTTAAGCCAAATATTCACGAATTAAGAGAAATGTTTAATGAAAAATTAGAAACAAAAGCTGAAATTGTTAAAAAATGTAAATTCTTTTTAGACAGAGGAGTTAAAAATGTCATTTTATCTAGAGGTGGCGAAGGCGCATTGCTTGTAAACAAGGACTTTGTGCTGGAAGCATCTGTTCCAAAAGGGCAATTAATCAACTCAATTGGTGCTGGAGATTCTATGGTTGCAGGATTTACTGCAGGATTTGTAAAAGGGCTTTCTCCAGAAGATTCATTTAGATTAGCAGTCGCTTCAGGAAGTGCTACAGCTTATTCTTATGGACTTGCAGAAAAAGATTTAGTAAATAAATTATATGATGAAATTGAAATTTCAAAGGAAACTTTTTAAAGAGTAAAAATCAAACTTGACAATTGAGTAAAATAGTAATGATTTTTGTATTTAATTTTAAAGTTGCTTTACTACGGCTGAAAATAAAAATTATTTAAAGAAATAAAATGAAAAATAATAAATTAAGGATGGTGTACAAATGAAAATATCTGACTTACTGATTAAAGATAGAATCAGTCTAGATGTAAAATCTACAACTAAAGTAGATATAATTAAAGAGCTTGCCAGATTGCACGAAAAAACAGGTGTCCTGAATGATTATGACGGATATGTAGAGGCATTGATGGCTAGAGAAGCTCAAAGCTCAACTGGAATTGGTGAAGGAATCGCAATTCCACATGCTAAGACAAAATATGTAAAAAAACCTGCACTTGCAATGGGTAGAAAACCAGAAGGGATTGATTACGATTCATTAGACGGAGATCCTGCAACACTATTCTTTATGATTGCCGCTCCAGATGGTGCAAATAACACTCATATTGAAACACTTGCAAGATTATCACAATTATTATTGGATGATGATTTTAAGGAAGCTCTTGAAAATGCAAAAACAGCTGATGAAGTATTGGAAATCATCAATAAAGCTGAAGCAGAAAAATTTGCAGAAGAAGAAAAGAAAGATGCTGTAACTGCACAAGCTCCAGCTGATGCAAACGCTCCTTACATAATCGCAGCAACAGCCTGCCCAACAGGAATTGCCCATACTTATATGGCAGCAGAAGCACTAAAAAAAGCGGCTGATGAAATGGGAATAAACATAAAAGTTGAAACAAACGGTGCAGATGGCAGAAAAAACGTCTTGACTGACGAAGATATTAAAAAAGCTACTGGTGTAATTTTAGCAATTAACAGAAATATCGAAGTTGACAGATTTGATGGAAAGCCGTTAATTCAAGTAGAAGCAAAAGAAGGAATTAACAATGCAAAAGCATTAATTCAACAGGTTTTAGATGGAAAAGCCCCTATTTTCCATGCAAGCGGTTCAAAAACTGCAGACTCTTCTGAATCATCTTCATCTGAGAAAAAAGGACTTTACAAACACTTATTAAGTGGAGTTTCATATATGCTTCCGTTAGTAATAAGTGGAGGAATTTTAATAGCACTGGCATTTTTAGTTGATACATTATCTGGTAATGGTGGAGCTGGAGCAGAATATGGTTCTAAAGCACCGCTAGCTAAAATGTTAAAAGATATTGGTGGACAGGCATTTGGATTGTTTGTGCCGGTATTAGCTGGATATATTGCTTACAGTATTAGTGAAAGAGCGGCATTAGCAGCAGGACTAGTTGCAGGAGCTATTGCAACAGCTGGTGGTTCTGGATTTATTGGTGCATTGCTTGGTGGATTTTTAGCTGGATATGTTGTACAAGGTTTAGTAAAAGCATTGTCAGGTATGCCAAGATCTTTAAGCGGATTAAAAATGATATTATTGTATCCAGTTTTATCAGTATTAATCACAGGTGTAGCAATGGTACTTGTTATAAATCCATTTGCAGCAATAATTAACAATGGTTTAAATGCTTGGTTAAATGGAATGTCTGGTTCAAGTGCTGTTCTATTAGGTGCAGTTCTTGGTGGAATGATGGCTATTGATATGGGAGGGCCTGTAAATAAGGCAGCTTATGTATTTGGTTCTGGAACATTGGCAGCTACAATGACATCTGGTGGAAGTTTACCAATGGCAGCAGTTATGGCTGGTGGAATGGTTCCTCCAATCGCAATCGCATTAGCATCAACATTATTTAAAAATAAATTTACTGCACAAGAAAGAGAAGCAGGACTTACAAACTACATTATGGGATTCTCATTCATCACAGAAGGTGCAATTCCTTATGCAGCAGCAGATCCAACAAGAGTAATTCCAGCAAGTGTCGTAGGTTCAGCAATCGCAGGAGCATTAACAGGACTATTTAATATAAAAATACCTGCCCCACATGGTGGAATTCTAGTAATGGCATTAAGCAACAACTTCTTCTTATACTTAGTAGCAGTTATCATTGGAAGTATTGTTTCAGCTTTCGTTTTAGGGGCATTAAAACCTGCTATAAAAGAAGGATAAAATTTTAAATATATTTTAATTTGAAAACAAAATAAAAAACCGTCTTATTTGATTAATTCATTTAAAACGGTTTTTTTATTTTTTATAAATATAGTTTTAAATATTACTTAAATTTATAAATAAATTCAAGAATTTCAGAATACCCTATACTAGAATCTGCTATTTTTAACCCCAATTCTGTAAGTTCATCATTAGAACAATTTAAACTAATTCCATTTAACTCAAGAAGAACCATCATAACATAAATTCCAATTCTCTTATTTCCATCTAAAAAAGCATGATTTTTAATAAAACTATAACATAATCTTGCAGCTTTTTCTTCTATTGTTGGATATTTTTCAACTCCAAAATAAGATTGATAAACATTATTTATTGAACTTTCAATTAAACCTTTGTCCCTAATTCCATCAATTCCTCCAAATTTTTCTACCAATTCAGAATGAAGTTTTAATATTTGCTTTTCAGATAAAAGAATCATTTTGCCAATTCCTCAAATGTTTTTTTGTATTTCTTTAAAATTTTAGATGAAACCATTTCCAATTCATTATCTTCCGCAAATTTTACTGGTTCTTCTTCAACTTCCTTTGCTAAATTGTAATCAACTAAAATATATTTTGGGGTATTATTTTTTAAAATAACAACAGATCCATTTGTATCTACCATTCTTGCCACTTTTGAAAAATTTTGATTAGCTTCTTTCATTGAAACTAAGTTGTCTAATTCTGCTTTCATATTACTCACCTCTCATAAAGTATAATACCATAAATATAGGATAAATTCAACCTATTTTTAAAAAATACTATTTAACTTTAAAAAACTTCAATCTCAAAGCATTTCCCAAAACCGACACCGAACTAAACGACATTGCAAAAGCTGCAATCATCGGATCTAACTTTGGTCCATTAAAAAATGCATAAAATATTCCAGCTGCAAATGGGATTCCAAGTACGTTGTAAAAAAATGCCCAGAATAGATTTTCCTTTATATTTGTAATTGTTGCTTTACTTAGTGAAATCGCTCCTGCTACATCTCTTAAATCACTTCTGATTAAAACAATATCAGCCGATTCTATAGCAATATCAGTTCCATTTCCTATCGCAATTCCGACATTTGCCTGAGCTAATGCTGGCGAATCATTAATTCCATCTCCAACCATTGCAACAAATTCATCTTTTTCCTGAAGCTCCTTTATTTTTTGAGATTTTTGGTAAGGCAGAACTTCTGAAATTACATCGTCAATTCCTACTTGTTTTGCGATAAATTTTGCAGTTTTTTCGTTATCTCCAGTAAGCATTATCGTTTTAATTCCCATTTCTTTCAATTTTTCAATGGCTTCTTTGCTTGTTTCCTTAATAACATCTGCCACTGCGACAAGTCCAGCCAATTCGTTATCAATTGAAATATACATTGGAGTTTTACCTTCATTTGATAAAATGTCATAATCCTTTTGAGAAATTTTTACATCAATTTTTCTATTTTCCATCAATTTTTTATTTCCAATTTGAACTTCTCTGCCTTCAAAAGTTGCACGAATACCATAACCTGGCATCGCTCTAAATTTTTCATACGATTTAATTTCAATATTTTTACTCTTTGCTCCATTTACAATTGCTTCTGCCAGAGGATGTTCCGAATCATTTTCCACACTTGCAGCAATTTTTAACAATTCATTTTCGTTATAATTTCCATATGTTATCAAATCAGTTAGTACAGGTTTCCCCTTTGTAATTGTACCCGTTTTATCAAATACAATAGTTTTAATTTTATGTGCTGTTTCAAGAGCTTCCCCGCTTTTGATAAGAATACCGTTTTCAGCACCTTTTCCAGTTCCAACCATTATTGATGTCGGTGTTGCAAGCCCCAATGCACACGGACATGCAATTACAAGTACAGCAATAAAAAATGACAATGAAGTAGCCAATCCATTTCCACTTACAAACCAGCTAATTCCTGTAATTACCGCTATTCCAATAACAATAGGAACAAAATATGCCGCTACAATGTCAGCCATTCTCGAAATTGGCGCCTTTGAACCTTGCGCTTCCTCTACCAGTTTTATAATTTGTGACAAGACTGTATTTTTACCAATTTCAGTCGCCTCAAACCTAATACTTCCATTCTTATTAATACTTCCCCCAACAACTTTGTCCCCAACTGTTTTACTAACTGGCAAACTCTCCCCAGTCAACATTGATTCATCCACAGAAGTCGTACCTTCTACAATTTTCCCATCTACTGCAATTTTTTCACCAGGCTTTACAATTACAATATCTCCAACTTTCAGATTTTCAATTAAAATCTCCTTTTCAATACCATTTTTAATAATTTTTGCCTTTTTAGGCTGAAGCCCGATAAGTTTTTTTATTGCTGATGAAGTCTGTCCCTTTGTCTTTGCTTCTAGCAATTTCCCAAACAAAATTAACGTAATAATCACACCAGCCGATTCATAATATAAATCCATATGTGCTTCAGTATCTCCATTAATAATTCTAAAAGTTGCATAAATTCCATAAAGTACTGCTGATGTTGCTCCAATTGCAATTAACGAATCCATGGTTGGTGACTTTCTTACCAAATTTTTAAATCCATGCGAAAAGAAATCTCTTCCAGCATAAATGATTGGCAAAGTTAGCACAAACTGCACCAACGCAAAATTAAGCGCATTTACCTTAGGATTCAAAAATTCAGGAAGTGCCGCCCCAAGCATATGCCCCATCGAAATATACAAAAGCGGAATAACAAATACAACCGCTAAAATCAGTCTCTTTTTCAAACTCGCTATCTTTTCCTGATAAAGCTCAACTTTCCTGTCCTCGGTCATATTTTCAACTAACCCATACCCAGCCGATTCCACTATTTTCCTAATCTTATCAAAATCATACTTTCCTTCATCATACTCAACATTCAATTTTTCAGTTGCAATATTAACCGAAGCATTAATATCCTCATTCTTGTTAAGTGCCTTTTCCACAGCATTCGCACAAGCTGCACAGCTCATCCCAGTTACTGTATAAGTTTTTTCTGCCATATTTTTTCCTCCTCTATTAAAATTTTTATTAATTTATACAAAATTTATTTATTAAAAATATTCTAAAATATCATACTTTTGATCTTACAATTATTTATATTCACAGAACTATCTCACAAAATAAATAAAATTTCCAAATCATAAATTTTATATATTTTACTATATTTATAAAATTAATAAAAATAGCATCTATTGATTTTTAAAATATATAATATTTATGTTATCAAAATTATTTTTAAATTATAAGACATTTTCCTATTTCCCATTTAAATCATAAATTCTTTTACTCGCAAATAATATAAAACATAACTTATCTTTTTATACTATTTCCTGTTTAAAAAGCAAACATTTATTTTAATTATTTGAAAGTAAATATTAGGTTTAATCTACTAAAAGATTTATAATATATTTGTTATTTAAATGATGCTTAATATTAAATATGTTTATGTGCATTATGCTCACAATTACACTGCCCTTTCACACAATCACATAAAACTTCCTTTACTGCAGTCTTTCTTTTTTCTTCTACAGCCTTCAAAATCAACTCCAAGTCATCAAAACTTAATTCACTATTCTCAATAACTTTCCCAATCATTTCTCCAACTTTCGTTTTACAAATTTTATCAAAAGTTCCCAATATATAGCTGTTAGCAACTTCTTTTTCAGTAAAATCCGTCGAATAAATATATTTGTTCCCAATTTCCCTCTTTCTCAAAATACGCTTTTCTAGCAGCCGATTTAACAGCGTCTTTATTGTAGCCTGCTTCCAGTTCATTTTCTCACAAAGCACCTTTGCCACAAATTTACTTGTAACTTCATTATTTGCCCACACTACTCGCATTATTTCCCACTCTGCATCAGTTATATTATGTTTTTTATCAATTTTATAACTTTCTTTCACATTTTTACCTCACTTTAATGTTTACATTTGTAATCTTTTATATTATTAGTTTACAACAATAATCGTTTTTTGTCAAGTTTTTTCTTGTATTTAATATTATAGTAAAAACAATTTAAAACTATTCCCTATTTAAAAAGCAAATATTTATTTTAATTATTTAAAAGTAAATATTAGGATTAATCTACTAAAAAAATTTATAATATAATAATCATATACAAAACTAGTGAACTACTCCCGCTTTTAGAAGCGGGAGCTTCTTGGGAAGTACCTGCTTTTGTTAGCCAAATATATTTACCAAGCTCTTCGGGCAGTTCCTGCCCTGTTTTTTTGTTTCCTAATATTTTAACATTTCTTTTCCAATATCTCTTATAT
>NZ_DBHIXN010000066.1:0-8762 GCF_057270615.1 Leptotrichia sp. | reverse complement strand
ACAAAAAAATCACAATCAAATTAATGACTGTGATTTTATGTTTCTATTTAATTTTCAATTTGATATAGCAAACTTTCTACTACTATTCAAAAAATATTTCATCCAGAACTTCTACAGGATAAGTATTTATTAGTCCGTATCGGCTGTCAACCGTTGTTCCTATTAATAAATCTTTTTCCCTGCATATCTTAGTCGCTTTCTTTCCTATAGAAGGTGCGTGGTATGATTTTGGCTTTATTCCTTTTATGTTGGCATAGGCTATTACTGTCAAATGGTTGCTTGTTACTGTTCTTCTTTGATTGTTTTCCAACCTTTTTATGCTCTTGTCATTATTTTCAACAGTATCTGCGAGTCCAATTACATTGTTCTCAATATTATTGATTCTGCTTTCAGCTTCTACCATCCATTGTGCCTGCTGTAAAATTAATTCAGCCTGTGTAAGAGGTTTTTTCTTCTCTTCATATTTTCCTGTTTTTCTGATTGCTGGAATAACTTCTGATGTTATCCATTTTCTAAATGGTTTAGCTTCTTTTTTATCACTTCGTAATATCAGAGTATATAATCCACTTTCGTTTGTGAAGTTAGTTTCTCCTTGACGCCCTAAGTTAAACTTAGCCCGTTCATCTTCGTCCAATCTTTGTGCAACTGCCGTAGGATTTTTTAATTCTAATATGTCGCAAACATCTTTTATACAAAACCATACTTGATTATTAACAAATATTGTTCTTACACTTCCTAAATTTTCTTTACTGAATATTTGAAATCTTTCATCATTTATAACTTTTAAATCGTACATTCTTTTATCCTCCATTATACTATATTTTTTCTTTCAATTCTTGCCACTTTTTCAGCAACTTCCTTTTCACAGTTTCTTTGAACTAATGCGTCTATGTTTGAACCAGCCTCATAGTATTCTCTTTTGATTATTTGATGATATTCACCCAAAGCATCTTCCAAATCCATTAATTTATCCAAATTTTCTTTAGACAACATCTCATACATTTCCTCTAATAAATTAAATACCACCTTTTTTGCTGATTTTAACTTGTGGTTGTGTTCATCCAGTAAACTTTCTGTAATTTCAAATCCTAGCTCTTGTCTAAGTGTCATAAATTTTCCTCCTAAAATATTTGTTTTTTAAGAGAATATATAGTATAATAGTATTGGTTAAGTACTAGTTAAATACTAGATATTCCCTTTTTCTTACGAGAGAGGGAATTTTTATTTGATTTCTATTTTTTTATTTTCTTTATCAAAAATCAACTCCACTTCTCTCTTTTCTTCTGTAACTTCCATTTCTCTAAGCCACGGAATTGGTATAGTTATTTTTGCAGATTTACCATTTCCTGCTTTATGGAATATAACTCTTGCTTTCCTTTTTTCCATTAAAAATTACCTCTCTTTTGTAAGATACTAATATAATATCATAAGTATCTTACAAAGTCAAGAACTTTTTTTAAAATTTTTATTTCTTATTATTATTTTTCTCATCTTCTTTTCCAAGAATTTCCTGATAACTTTTTATTTTATCATCAACTTGAAGAAAATCTTTCCTTTCCTCATTTATCAAATTAGTAAGTTTATAATTTTTAAACCCTTGTTTTTCTAAATATACACTGTATTTATTCTCAATTTCTCCTGCTTTTCTTAGAGCTGTTTGAAATTCAACCTCAGAAATACCTAACGGATGTCTTACTGCATAAGTTCTCATTATATCAACTAAAGAAAGCCTCATGTATGCTTCATAAGAAAGTTTCGTCCCTTCTAAAAAAATTTTATCCTTCTGCACAATAATTTTCTTTTTCTCAAGTAAATTTTTTCTGTAATCATAAGCCTTGTAACCTACTATTGCCACAATTACCAAAAGAAGTCCAATAATGCTTGATAGCACTTTTTCTCTTTTTGTCATCTTAATTCCTCCTAAATTTTTTTGTATATTATACACTATTTCTAAGAGAAATTAAAGAATGATTTTAATTATACCACTATCCCAAACTTAAAAAACAAATATTTTAGTTTCACAGTCATTATTCAATTGCCATTGTCCTTATTTATATCCTAATCCAACGGCATTCCGCCATTAGTATGAGTTAAAAATGATTTTCCACCAATCATAGCATCTCCACTCACTTCCAAATCTCCTTTAATGCTCACTGCTCCGTTTATATTTATAGAACCGCCTTTTATACTAACTCCACTTTCATTTATTGTTACAAGTGTTCCGCTATAAGCAATATAGAAGTTGTTAGATATATTCTTTTCTGCATCACTCGTTATCTGCCCAACTACAATAGCGTTATTTATATCAAACTTAGCACTGGAGTTTGGCTCACAAGGTTCAGAAGCGTTACGAGCATTGAATGTATCATGCTGGCAAAATGCCACTAAAACTTTATCATTTGCAGACAACGGAGCATTTATTTTACATCTTCTACTCCAAAAAATCGGAGCAATTGGAACATTTTCAATTATTTCAACTTCATCACGCGTGCCAAAAAGTTCAGGAATATCTAACATTTGTATACTACATCTCATGTTAGAGTTATCTACTTCAACAATTTTAGCTATTGCAAAAGTATTCAAATTATCAAATCTTCCACTTATCATTGATTCTATATGATCTCCTACTGTTTTTTTTCTCACTTTTTACCTCCTACTCCATATGTTTTCACTATTCTATCCCAGTCTTTTTCTTTTTTATTTCCGCTACTTTTTGTAGTAGTTTTTTTGGCAGTTTTTTTAGTTTCTGTGTTATTAGATTTTTTAACCTCGTTTTCTTTTTTGCTTGTTTTTTTAGTATTTTTTTCATTTTTCTTACTCTTTTTATCGTCTTTTTCTTTTGCTTTTTTCTTTTTATTTTTAGATGCTTTCTCATTTTTCCCTTTTTTTCCAGAAACAATTTCGATTTCGTTAGCTTTTTTAGTTTCTTCATCATCAAATTTAGTTTTTATTTCTAACTCTGTGTATGCATCACTTTTAAAATTAATAACGTGCTTACCTTTTGTGATAAGATACTCTCCTTTAATTTCAAGTTGCTCGAATTCCTTTTTTAAATCTAAATTAATCTTAAAACCTTCTTGAAATCTATGATCAAATATACTTTTCAATGTATAAGTACCGTCATTTTCTTTTACATCTTGAAATCGATTCGGATCAAATTCTAAAATACCTCTATTTATCTTATCTCGTGGTTGAAAAGTGACAACTCCATTTGTTATAAAAAAAACACTTTTAGTATCTTTTGCTATTTCTTTAAAGATGTGTTTTACGTTGTTATGCATTGTTTTTCCATCTTTATAATCAATATCCTTACCAAGCTCTATTGTCCCGGCTTTTAATTTATCCAATTTTAATAAAATTAATTTTATTATTGTACTAGCTTTTGTCCCTTTTCCAGTTTTAAGATTTATTTTTGTGTCCTTGTATTCATCATTATAAGTATTACAAGTTATCTCAAATTTCTTATCAGCGTTGCTCCAACTTCCTTTCAAACTCTCGATAATCCCTTTATAGATAACACCAATATCTTTATTTACTCCATCATTCCAATACCCAGCTTCAATAACTACTTCAACACCTTTTTTTATTTTTTTAATCATTTCATCTGTTAAATTATAAATAACTATTTTAGCAATATTAGTGCTTTCTGTTATATCAAATTCAGTTTGTATCTCGAAATCTGGTGAATAATCAACTCCATTTTCAACTTGAAATCTTTCAAATTCAATTTCCTCTGTTTCATCTCCATTTTTTACTTTAAAAGTTACTTTTGCATATCTGTCCCACAAAATATAATAATTATCATTTACTTCGTTATTTTGTGTATTTCCTATGTTCTCAGCCATTAAACCACCACCATAATATCCTGTAATATTCCAGCTGTCTCTGTTGTAAACTCAACATCAAAGCCATTCAAATTGATTGGCAAAGCTATCATTTTAACATTTGGAAATTCTTTATATCGTCTTCTGCACAATAAGAACAAATCTTCGTATGCATTAATTCTTTGGCCCATATGTAAGTTTTCGTTATCTGTCTTTACATCTAAATACCAAAGTTCTTTTATATTGTAAATTTCCAATGTAACCAACAACGTTTTTTCTCCATCGTCTAATAAAATTCTGTAACTACTTTTTTTATTTTTCTTATATAAAATATCAAAACTATATAATTTTCTCATGCTTTAATATCTCCTGTTCTAGGATCATCTCCAAGTCCACCTTTCATTGATTCACTCATCGAAACTTCAGACATTTCTCGATTTTGGGTATTAGTCTCTGGATCATAAGCACTCGTTGTAGTCTTTCCGTCAGTTGTAGTAAATTTTAACAAGTTTACTTCTTTTAAATTTATCGAAACTTTTATACTAGTATAATTTTGATAATTTTCCGAGTAACTGACACTAGTTATTGCAAGTGGAGCATAAACCTTATCAAATTTAGTATACATAAATGTTGTATAATTTCTTTTTTTTGATTCTTTAACTAATTTCTCGAGTTCATCTTTCCATTCTTTACCGTGTAAAATTACCTCAATTTTTAATGTATATGGATTCACAAACATATTTTCATTAAAATTATCTTTTAAATACGATTTGTAGCCTGTTATTTCATTATCTTGACTATAATCGGTCGAAATTACTAAAAGAGGTATAGTGCCTAAAAATCCATTAGGTTTTATGCCAAAATATTTTAAATACATTTTTTCAAGTCTATCTTTTTGTGCTTCAAATCCTGCAATTGCTTTTTTTAAAAAATCTAATACTTGCATTCTATACCTCCTAAACTATTCCTAATTTTTCAAGTTCATTTTTTAATTCGTTTAGTGTTTCATCATTTCCACTAACATTAAATACAAAATGATTATTATTTGTAACAACTGTTCCACTGTCTTTCAGTCCACCACGAGTATTAGCTTTAATAGATTTTAAATTGTTTAACATATCGTTAGTTGTTGTGTTTCTTGCAACCATTGAGCCGTTTGGCAACCAAATAGCTTCATCTCCATGCTCATCGATAGTAGTCATTCCCCCACCACCTTGTGCTTGAAAATTATTAGTTCCTACTGCGTGTTTACCTGTGACAATCCCTTTAACTCCTCCTACAAATTGTGCTCCACCAGCTTTTATTCCGCCCCAATCTAATTTACTAGCTGATTGGAAAGCATTTATTAACCCTTGCATGGCAGATATGGCGGATTGGATCCTACTTATTATAGCTGATATTGCTGATGATACAGCTGCTTTGATTGCATTCCATGCTGCATTTATTAAATTTCTTGCAGTTTGATTGTGGGTATACAAACTTACTAATGCACTTATAAACATTCCAACTGGGCCTCCAACTATCATTCCAATTACAGCAGGAATCAATGCACCTATTGCACTCCAAGCTGCTGATACAATAGCATGGAAAGTTGAGTTTGTATTATAAAGATTTACTATTGCATTAACTAGCGTCATAACTCCATTAACAATTGCCATTATTATTCCACCAATTATAGACCAAGCTAATTGGAATACTGTTGCTATAAAATTCCATACTGTAGTTACGATTTCTCTAAACGTTTCATTTTGAACCCATAATTGCATTAATCCGCCGATTATTGCACCAACAAGTCCACCGAAAATAAATCCTACAAGAGCCCAACATTGACTAATTGTGTTCCAAATAGACATCATCGCATTTCTAAAACCTTCATTTGTATCCCAAAAATATTTAACAGCCGCTACCACTGCTATTATTGCTGCGATTATAGCCGCTGCAATTAAAACATATGGATTCAACGCCGCTACCGCATTGAAAGCAGATTGTGCCGCAACCAAAGCCCATAAAATTACAACTCCTGAAGCTAAAACTAAAAATACTGTTCCAAATAATCTTATTTTTTCTTTATTTTCTTCTACCCATCTTCTCATTTCTTGAAGCTTTACAGTTAAATCAAAAATGTTTTTTTGAAAATCTTTTAATTTCCTTGCAACTTCTTCGGCAGTCATTCCCATAAATTTAGTTTTATCCGCTGCATCCTGTTGCCTTGTATTAAATCCAAATAAAGCACCTAGAATTGACATTATTACATCGCCTAAAGCACTTAGGGCATAGGTTAAATTTAATAACACACCTTCCCACTCTTTACTGACTGCTTCATTTTCCTGCAAATAATCCTGCCATCGCTTAAACAGGTTAAATATCACAACTAATCCAACTGCCAGTAATCCATATAGAACTAATTTAAATGAATTTGCTTTCGCAATTGCTTCCTTTATTCCTATGATAAACGGTTCAATACTTGCTTTCAACTTCTGAAAAACTAATTCTCCAACAACCAAAGCTCCTAAAACAGAAACTAATTGTAATAACCAAGGGGCTTTTTCAGCAACCATTCCTATTGCTTCAGCAATTCCCATAAACAGTCCTGCAACTGGAACTAATAAAGGCTCTAATGAGTCAAATACCGCTGCAAACGTGCTTGACATTGTTCCCATTAAAGTTTCAACCGCTCCTGCACTTCCTTGCATCATAAACTTACTTAATTTTTCAGCTGCTCCACTACTATTTTTTATCTCGTTTTGAAGTTTTTTCAAGTCTTCTATACTTCCATTCAATAGTGTATTAGCGGCTCTACCTCCTTGCACTCCGAATATAGCTTTTAATACTCCAGCTTTATCCGCGTTACCCATTTTGTCAGTTACACCTTTTAATCTTTCAACGATCGAAACCATATCTTGTAGATTACCTTTTTCATCTGTAACCTTACCAATTAAATCTTCAAGTTTTCCACGTTTTTTAAAATCTTTCAAACTTTCAAACATTTGATTTAATCCAGTACCTGCTGTTGACCCTGTTAATCCGTTGTCATTCATTTTACCTAACATCGCATAAACAGTTTCCATTGGAACTCCTAATGCTTTCCCAGACGCTCCAACATACTTAAATCCTTCTGCCAATCTAGGCAAATCAGCCGCTGTATTTTTTGATGTAACAGCTATCATATCAGTAACTTTTTGGGCCTCTTTCGCAGATAATTGATAAGAGTTCATGTGCATTTTAACCATTTCAAGAGCTGGTGTTATGTCTGAATTAAACGCTTGCGCTAAATTTGCAGCTGCTGGGATTATTTGTTTCATTTCATCTTTTTTAATTCCTAAAGTTGCCCCTGCGTTTATAGCTTGTGCAACATCCAGATTATTAAATTTGGTTGCTCCACCAACTTGCTTTGCAAGTTTCCTGTACTCTTTTAAGTCAGTTCCATACCCACCTGTTTTGGCAGAAGCCCCACGCAACTCATAATCAGTCTGTCCGTATTCCTGCAACGCTTCCATTCCAGCCTGTGTAATAAAACTTCCTGCTTTGTACAATGCTCCATCACGAACTTTATTTAAAAGCCCCTTGACTCTTTTCATAGCACTATCAGCACCTTTTGCAACATTTCCAAGAGGATTTTTAACTGATTTTCCAACTGCTTCTTTAGCTTTATTCAAATCATCCATTTTCTTTTTAGCTTCTTGTGTTTCTTTTTTTACGTTATCCAATCCACTTTTTACAGTTTTACCAGTCCCAAGAGTTTTCATCATATCCTGAGCCATTTTCATTTGAGATTTGAGTTTATCCCCTTGTGATTGCAAATGCTTTTGCATATTTTGTATTTGCTTGTTAAAATTATTTAAACTAACCTTGTCTAATGTTTTAGCTAGTTTTTCAGCTTCTTTTTGCATTGATTGTATCCATTGCTTTGCGTTTTTATCTTTAATAACAAACTCTAACTCATAAGTAACTCCTACTCCACTAGCCATTTATCTTCCTTTCTTTATCTTTTTCCGTTCTCTTTCTTTTGCTTTTTGGATTTCTGTATCATAAAAACACATTTTCAAAAAAGTTTCAAACTCTTTTTCAGAGATTTTATTTTCGTTATATCTTTTTAAAAAAACAAAAGAATTAAAACTTTTAAAATTCTCATTTATTTCTAACTGAAATGCTAAATTTTCAATTTCAGTTATATCTTTTAGCATTTCATCTTTATTAAAATATATTTTCCCTTCATGAAAAAATGCTGGATTTCTATTTAAGGAAGGGATTTCTTACCACTTCCGATAAAAATATTCCTAACTCTACTATTTCACTTGACGGAAAATCTTCTATATCAAATTTGCGAAGTAATTCGTCCCTATAAAAGTCATCAACTACATCAGCAAAAGAAAGTATTCCTTTACCAGTCACTGGATCAAAATCCATTTTTGAATATTTTATCGCTTGCTTAGTTGTTGGATATTCACAAAAAACATCTTTTGCTTTTCCATCCCAATCAATCAAAGTATGTTTAAATATCTGTTTTGGTCTTAAGCCACCTTGCTGTTTTATTCTTCTTCTTTCATTTTCGTTCCTTCTTTGCTTTATATCTTCAGCTGTTTCAGCAATCATTTGAGCCTCAACAGATTCTAATTCTGTATCATTTACTGTTTCAACCGCCTTTTCTTCTTGCTCTAACGGCCCTAATCCTGCCATTTCTCTTGACATATTAATCGCTTCTGTTTCTTCTTCTGTATATTTTCTTTCTAAATCCATTCTTATCTCCTTATATATTTTAATTTTATTTTTTGTAACAAAAAAATCACAATCAAATTAATGACTGTGATTTTATATTTCTATTTAATTTTCAATTTGGTCTAGTAAATTTTCAACTTCAAACGTCATTCCAGAAAGCTCGTCAATCTGATTTGTTATCATTGCCAAGTCCTGAGAAAGTTTACATATTTTTCTATAAGT